>NZ_BAAFRV010000008.1:0-98503 GCF_045862035.1 Enterococcus hailinensis
GATTCAGCTCAACAATCATCTGTTTGAAATTTTCTTCGTATCGGGTCATAAAATCCATCCTCTCGTAGATAAGTTTAATTTATTTCTGTCTCTACGAAAAGTTGTCTAAGATTTGATACTAACACCAGATAGCAAATAAATCCGACAAGATTATGAGAAAAAGTTAAAATAAAGTATTGATGAGTAAACAATAAAAGAACAATAATCATGATATGTATAAATTTATTAGAGACATTTTTTTCAATGCTACGAATAAATAAATCAGCAGTTGCAAGTAGTCCTGCAATCATTAACGGAAAAAGAAAAGCTGTAATAAAAATAGAACTCATCATTCGATCTTCATCTCCTTACTTGACCATAAATAACCTTGTTGCAGGAAAATATTAGCTTCAACCAATTGGTTCGACATATTTCTACTTTCGACGCCTTCAACAACAAAGCGTTTATTTTTATTTCTAGCAACAGATGCCCATTTTTTAGCTTTTTCGATTTTATCCTCTTCTTCTGCTTTTTCGAACGGCAGTAAAGAAAATTTAAGGATCTCAATTTGATGTATATTAAGGTCTACAGATTCCAAAGTATTTAAGCCTGTACCCACATCATCAAATGCAACGAAGAAGCCCAACTGTTGAATTCGTTTAAGACTTCCTGGTAAAATATCTTCTCGGTAAACTTTTGAATCAGCTACACTAGTATTATGTTCAGTTATTTCTATCAGGAGCTTCTGATTAAAAATTTTCATAGTACTTAGAAATGTCCAAGTACCTGCATATGACAATTGAATCGGATGAAGATTAAGAGTCACATGGATTTTTGGATTTTCAGATAAAAAATAGGTCAATTTTTCCTTATACCAGCTTAAAAAGAGCCTATTAGCTTGTTCATCATAAACTAATCGTAAAAAATCACTCTTAGGAAATTCATTCGTACTCGTGGAACGCAACAATACTTCATACATTTCGATTTTTTCAACTTCTTTACAAAAAGATACAATTGGTTGTAAAGATAAATAGAAATTTGATAAACAATCTTTCAAATATCTTCCATCCATAACATTCTCCTTTAAATTCTAATTTATTCAAAAAATTATTTTCCAGTTAAATATACTAATATAATTTAAATATCTCTACGTTAAAATATGCTAAACCATTATTTATATTCTATCTATGCTTATTTTTTTGTAATTATTTAAATTTTTTAGATAAAAAAATAACTTTCGATTATTTAAGCAAAAAATTTAGTTTTTTTCCATATCTTTTTTTTCAACATTCACTATGTATTCTAAAATCAAATAGATAAATACACAAAAAGATCCTTCATTAAATGAACGATCTTTTTGTGTATTTATTATTTTTTATTTAATTTAAAATTTTTTACAAAAATAATTTAAATACCTATTCCTCCTAAGGGAAGAATGTTTTCGTAGTTAATAATTCCGTTTACTTTCTATTTCAATTGCATAACTCTAGAATTACTTTTATCTGAGTCAATATAGATTGCCTTTCGCAATTCTTCATAATCCTTTGATTGTGGAATATAAGGAATCCGATAGTTTAGTACTGTGCAGTTTTTGATTGGATGGTTGCTTATTACTATATCAGCCCTGTATTTCAATAATATTCTATCCGTTATTTCATGTGTTGAAATAAAAATTAATTCTACTAAATCACCCAAGTGATCCGCTAGTTTGACTCTAAGCAAATTGGATAATCCAGTCTCGCCTGAAAATGAGCAGATTACTCTCTTTTTCGTTCTACTAGACTGAAAAAATTGACTAGTTATTAACGTTAAATGTGCAGCGATTCCCTCTATAAATTCAATATCAAAAGATAAAGAGTTGATATATTTGACAATTTTTTGCTTCCATAATTCAAAAACGCCTTCATTTTCTTCGCGTGTATAGAAAATTAGTGTATCTGTAGCTAATTGATAAATCGGTGAAAGCTGAGATAAATATCGAATATTTTTCAAATAGGAAAAGACTGAGAAATGAAAATCTCCGTAGCCACTCATATTTAGCATTTTAGCTGTTTCTTGAATCATTTGATAAAAAACCCCATCCGTTTCATCAAAGGAACTATCGCGATGCATAGATCGGTTTTTAATCTCGCCAGAGTAATCTACCGTATCTAACGTTGTTACATAGGCCCAAACAATTTCCTCTAACGGCAAAACAGTATTCTCAATTAAATTGTCCTCTATTAAACGATACGTTCGTTCAAACTCTAAAAATTCTTTTTCTTTAGAAATAGCTGCGACTTTCTCAGCAGGTAGTTCTACATATTGTTGATTGATTACCCGAATCCGAGCAATAGATAACCATCGAACTAATTTATAGTAGGTTATATTTAAAAGCTGTTTTTGCTTTTTAGATAATATTTCTCGCATTTCTTGTAACAGTCTTTCGTTTTCTTCAGTATCATGATCGGGATGAGCCATGAAAAACTGTCTAAATTCAGTGAATAAGATATGAAAAAAGTAGCGTTTATTGATTTCATCACCAATTAAATCTACTTCATAAAAACTCAATTTCAAATTAAATCGTTTTAAAATTTTGTTATAATGTTCAATCCTGCTTCTGATTGATCCTTCAGAGCTAAAATGCATTTCAGCTATTTCATGAAGTTTAAATTTCCGATTATATAATATATTTTTGAATAGATTATACATTACATTATCTTTAGCAACTTCTAATAGAAAATCTTGGACCAAATATCCTGCCTGGCACTTTAATTGTAACTCGTGACCATTGTACTCAAGTTGAATATATTCAGGAATTCGATTGATCAAATTATCAATATCTGTATTGAGAGTTATCTTAGTAATATCAAGTAATTCACACAAATCGATAGCCTTAATTGATCCGTCAGTTTTACTTAGTGCAGATAAAATCATTAACAGGCGTTTTGTTTTTTTTTCATAAATCAAATCATAAAAAAGATTATTCATTTCTATTCACTCATTTCTATATTTATAGCATTTTTATAAAAAATAATTCGCCCATTACTTAATGATATGATTTTTTTAATTAAAAATCTAGTAAAAAATGAATAAAACAAATTATAATATATGTTATTTATGATATATTAGAAAATTTTAGAGAGTGCTTATTTTTTTAGCAAAAAAAGAGTTCTGATAATTTATCAGAACTCTTTTTTCTATTTCATTTGTTCTAAATAATCTAAAGCATCTTGTGCTGTTTTAACAGGAACAATTTTCATCTCAGTGCCTAATTTTTTAGCTGCTGCTTTAGCTTCTTCATAATTGGATTTAATTCCTGGCTGTGCTTTTTTCATTTCTTTAGTGATTTCATCATTTGGAGCAAAGAAGATTTTTGCGCCGCTAGCTGAAGCACTAGCTACTTTCTTATCAATACCACCGATTCGTCCAACGTTTCCCGCAGAATCCATCGTACCGGTACCGGCGATTTTTTGACCATGTCGTAAGTCCTTATCAACTAATTGTTGATAAACCTCTAAGGTGAACATCAAGCCTGCAGAAGGGCCACCAATGCTTCCAGCATCGATTTTCACTTTCTCCTGCGATTCAATTTCAGTATGGTCAGTCAGACTGATTCCGATGCCAGGCTTTTTATCGGTTGGAAGTTTGATTAATTTTTCAGTCGCTTCTTTTGTTTTGCCATCATGGATATAGGTCACTTTCATTTCCTGACCAACTTTTTGTGACTTCACATATTTCATAAATTCCTCACTGCTTGCAAATTCTTTGCCATCAGCTTTTGTGATCGTATCTCCAATCGAGATTTTTCCAGCAAAATTAGAATTTTTTTCTACTCCTAGAACATAGACCCCTTTATATTTCATTTCATAAGGTTTATTTGCTAATTTCATTGCTTGCTCAATCGCAAAATTTTGAGAAGTTTCCATATTGAACTGTTGAATCTGTATATATTCTTCATCGCTAGCTCCACCAGTTAGATCTTCAGCAGAAATAATCTCGTAAAACGGTTCAAATTTGGCTTTGGCCATTGTAAAAACCGTTGCGCGACGAATACCGACTGAGGTCAAACTGAAGGAACCTTTTTGATCATCTTTGTTATCATTGACCGTGATCAATTCTTTTAAATTGATAGTATCTCCCGGCTCTTCAATATAATATGGTAAAGGTACTATCACACAGGCAACTGCAACCAATGCGATGAAAATCAGCAGGAGCCGCTTAACTAATTTATTATTTTTCACAATTGTTCACGCTTCTTTTCCAATGCTCGAAAAACAGGTTCCGGCAAGTATTCTTTTATATCTCCATTGAAAGTCCAAACTTCTTTTAATAAGGAAGAACTAATATGACTGTATTTCGGTTCAGCTAATAAGAAAACAGTTTCTAAGTCTGGCGCTAAATGCTGATTCATCAGAGCGATTTCTTGCTCGTATTCATAATCTTTAATACTACGAATCCCCCGTAATAAAAATTTAGCTCCTAATGTTTTAGCTACGTTTACAGTTAGATCACTCTCTTGTGCCAATACACGAACGTTGGCTAAATGACTGACCGATTCCTTAATGATTGTTACTTTTTCTTCCGATGTAAAAAAGCTTTTTTTATTAGTATTTACGAAAACGCCAATAACCAATTCATCAAATAGTTGTGCTCCACGTTCAATCGTACTTAAATGACCCATCGTTAACGGATCAAAACTGCCAGGAAAAAGAGCGATTTTTTTCATTTTAATCCTCCCAATCGTAAATAGTTACTGCTGTGATCCCATAATCTTGCCGCTTACGTTCTTTTAAGTTTCCTATTTTTTCTGGTAATTCAACTGCTTTGTCCGTTTCGCAAACAATGATTGCATTTGTTGTCAGTAAAGCATGATCTAAAAGCTGCTCAATTTGTTTTACAATTTCTTGCTTCGCATACGGAGGATCCAGCAAAACTAAATCAAATTTTGTTTCTGTTTCTACTAAACGTTGAATCGCTTGGTTTGCTGGCATTTTCAGTAATTGAAAAGCTTCCTCATTTTTAGTCATTGCGACGTTCTCACGAATAATTTCCATCGCTCGAAAATTCTTTTCTACTAATACCGCTTTGTCCATTCCACGAGAGACCGCTTCAATCCCTAAAGAACCACTTCCAGAGAAAAGATCCAATGCTGCACCACCATCAAAGTAAGGGCCAATCATATTAAAAATCGCACCTTTAACTTTATCTGTTGTTGGTCGTGTATTGTTTCCACTTAAAGTTTTTAATTTACGTCCACCGTATTCACCTGAAACTACCCGCATGTTTTGTCATGCCTCTCTTTCCTCATCTAACAAACTTAATTTTTTAAAAGATTCTCTTATAGATTCACTGACTTCACTATTATCAAAGAAAAAGATGAAAAATGTTTGAATAAATCAGACATTTTTCACCTTACTTAGACTGTTTCAGCTAGTCGAATCTTTGTATTGGCTTCTACGACATCCAACTCATCGTCATCTTTAACTTGGTATGCAGCTTTTGTTCCGATACGATCAGCAAAATTCATTTCGATATCTGGTCGGTAAGAACGTTCAACTTGACGAACAAAATGCAAAGCTTGCAATTTCTCTTCCGTTTCGTCTGCAACTTCTTCATTCACATACAATACAACATATTTCATTTTTCTCGAAACAAAATGAATTAAGCCAAAACGTTTCAATGTTTTTAATTGTTTCAATGAATAGACCCAGACAATCATCCCACGTCTTTTTTGTACTACGAATTCTGTATTATCCATGACAATTCCCCTTGCAACCATGATTTCCCGTTTCGAAAAAGGGATTTCCAGCATCTACTTTGATTTCATTTGAAATGGTTGTTGCCAAACGTTGACCAATTTCATCCAATAGTTGTTGTAGCTCGGTTTCAGCAATTCGAAAGGCAGCAACTTTTTCATTTAAGTCTAAAGCACGTTTGCTTGATCGAACACTTCGTTGTTGTTCACGATATCCCGGCGCGTACTCGCCATATGAAGAAATCCGTTCAAATTTATCTTTTGTGGCTTGAAAAACTTTTCTTAATTCAGCTACTTCAGGACAATCATCCATCTCTTTTTTAGTCAGTAAATAATTTTGATAATTTTGACTGGCTAAGATAGTTTGAATCAGTAGGCGATTTTGGTCTTCTAATTGGAAGAACGCTTCATTAATAATCAACTTACTCACTATCCTTTGTTTTTTCTGGTTCTTGTTTCAAGATTAGCACACTTTCTTGATCAATTGCAACGCCTAACTCATCTGCCTCAGGATCGTCAAAAATATCGACTAGATGACTATGACTGATCCATTCAAATAGATTAAATAAAGGATCTACTGTAGGTGTATAACTAAATCCAGTTTTATATTCAACTTGATTTTCTTTAGCCAATTTTTTAAATTCACTGTCTTTGAGTTCGAAAGATAAATTACTCAAATGTGCGCTTTGGTCTGTTTGCCACTCTTCTAAACGTTCCTTATTCAATACTTTTTTAGGACTATTTAAAAATTCAGAGAGCATTTTTTCACTATCGCTTGTTGCACGTTCTGAAACCAGATTGGTAGTCTTTTTATGTAATGAACGATAGAGATTGATTGCTTCAGCTAAATTTTGTTGTTTTTCTCGATTTAAAGTGGACCAATCAAGATTGCTTTCTTGAACACGATTAGCCAACGGATTGCCACTGTTGATTTGATAAGGCATCAAGCGCAGTAGACTTTCCAAGTCGGCATAGACTGCTCCGATCATTTTTTCTGTTTTGCCATTGAAAAAAAGCATCGCAAAAGTATTATTATCAAACGCGATCAACGGTCGAAAGCGCATATCGCTTTCACTTAATTCAACTGCAACCGGTTCTTCATCATAAGTCAAAGAAAAATCCGCTGATAGATTAATTTGATCCGATAATTGATTGCTCGTCATTCCAAATTTAAACGGCTGCGTGTCCGCTGATTTAGACATTATCTTTATCGTACTTATCTTATCCGCTTCAATGTTCACTTCTAAGATTCCCTTTTCAAAAGGATACTTTCTAGTTTGAAAAAAGAAACCGCTATTCTCGATTTTCGTTGGTTGTCCAAAAACTTTTTCAAATTCAGCTACAGGTTGAGAAATATATTGTGCATAGCCAGCTGTTTTTATTTTTTGAAATTGCAATGCCTTATGTTTTACCACTTGGTTTGTCGCAGGTTCTACACTAACCTTTTTTTGAGCGGGTGGAAAGAGGACTGGTTGCAAATAATAACCAATCAATACAATACATAGGATGCTAATAAAACCAATCACTCTTTTCACTTAACAACGCTCCTTACTTTTCGACAACTTCAATCAATAAATCACCAGAAGAAATGCTCTCGCCTTCTTCAACATATAAATGAGATACTTTACCTGCAAAACGAGCATCAATCGATGTTTCCATCTTCATCGCTTCAGTAATCATCAATGGTTGCCCTTTTTCAACGCGATCGCCATTTTTAACTAAGACTTTTAAGACCGAACCAGACATCGTGGCACCAATTTGTTCCCGATTTGTAGGTTCTGCTTTACGTTTTGTTTGAACGGCACTCTTGATAGAAGCATCTTTAACTACGATTTCACGACGTTGGCCATTTAAGTTAAAGAACAACGTACGATTTCCTTCAATATCTGCCTCGCCAATTTCATCTAGACGAATAATCAGGATTTTACCTTTTTCAATTTGAACATTGACGGTTTCACCTAAGCGCATACCGCTAAAGAAAGTCGGAGTGTCTAATAAAGTAACATCTGCAAATTGTGCATATGATTTTTGATAATCTAAAAATACTTGCGGATACATCAAGTAGCTTAAAACATCTGTTTTACTTGGTTCAAAACCAATCAATTCCTGTAGTTCTTGTTTTACTTTATCAAAATCAACCGGTTCAGCAAATTTACCTGGACGTTCTTGCATTGCGGGACGTCCTTGTAAAATAATTTGTTGTAATTTTTCTGGGAATCCACCCACAGGTTGACCCAATTCGCCTTGGAAGAAGCTAATGACTGAATCAGGATAACTCAATTCATTTCCACGTTCATAGATGGCTTCTTCAGTTAAGTCATTTTGAACCATGAACAATGCCATATCACCAACCACTTTTGAAGATGGGGTTACTTTTACGATATCACCAAACATTAGATTTACTGTTTGATACATCTCTTTGATTTCATCCCATTTGTCACCTAAGCCAACTGCTTTTGCTTGTTGCTGTAAGTTTGAATATTGACCACCAGGCATTTCATGACTGTAAACTTCTGTTTGAGCCGCTACTAAACCATTTTCAAAACTTGAATAATATGGGCGTACATCTTCCCAATAATGATTGATTTGACGAACATTTTTAAGATTTAGTTCTGGTGCACGGTCACCGTATTGCAACGCATAATATAAACTGCTCATACTTGGCTGACTAGTAGCTCCGCTCATCGCGCTAGTCGCTACATCGACCACATCAACGCCTGCTTTGACTGCTGCTGATAAGGTAATGATCCCATTTCCAGCTGTGTCATGAGTGTGCAGATGAATCGGTAGATCCGTTGTTTCTTTTAATTCGCTAACTAAACGATACGCGGCTTGTGGTTTCAACAACCCAGCCATATCTTTAATAGCAATCATATGTGCACCGATAGACTCTAGTTCTTTCGCCATATTTTTATAATATTGCACATTATATTTTGTCCGTGATGGATCTAAAATATCGCCGGTGTAACAAATCGTACCTTCAGCAATTTTTCCAGCATCTCGGACATATTGAATGCTTTTCTCCATTTGTGGAATCCAATTTAAGCTATCAAAAATTCGGAACACATCAATTCCATTGTGGGCGGCTTCTTTGATGAATTCTTCTAGAACATTATCTGGATAATTAGAATAACCCACGGCATTTGAACCACGGAATAACATTTGAAGTAATGTATTCGGCATTGCTTTACGCATCAATTTAAGACGTTTCCAAGGATCCTCAGTTAAAAAGCGATAAGCGACATCAAATGTTGCCCCGCCCCACATCTCACTAGAAAACAACTCCGGAATACCTTCGCCAGTTGCTTCAGCAATCGTCAATAAATCATGGGTCCGCACACGCGTTGCTAATAAACTTTGATGTGCATCACGGAATGTTGTATCCGTCAATAGGACTGGATCTTGTTCTTTGATCCAATTAGTTACCGCTTCTGGACCGGATTGATCTAAGATATTTTTTGCAGTGATAATTTTTTTATTTTCGATTTTAGGCATCCGAGGATTTTCAAAATAACGTTTTTCTTGTTTGTCGATACCAGGAAAACCATTTACTGTGATTTCTGAGATATAACGCATTGTTTTATTCCCACGATCACGTACACGTGGAAAATTGAATAGTTCCGGCGTGTTATCAATAAAGGTAGTTTTTGCATTTCCGCTTTGGAAAACAGGATGACTGATCACATTGTGCATGAATGGGATATTGGTTTTAACACCACGAATTCTAAACTCAATCAAACAACGTTGCATTTTTTCAATTGCTTGATCAAAAGTTAACGCATGGGTACATACTTTAACCAATAATGAATCAAAATAAGGTGTTACAGTTGCTCCGGCATACGCATTCCCTACATCTAAACGAACGCCAAAACCACCTGGTGAGCGATAAGTATCAATTTTCCCTGTATCTGGCATAAATCCATTCAACGGATCTTCTGTCGTCACACGACATTGAATAGCCGCCCCTGAGATTTTTATATCTTCTTGTTTGGGCAAACCGATTTCTTCATGTAAATCTTTGCCTTGAGCTATTAAAATTTGTGAAGTTACGATATCTACACCAGTAATCAATTCAGTGATAGTATGTTCTACTTGGACACGAGGATTTACTTCGATGAAATAAAAGTTGTTCCCTTCAACTAAGAATTCGACTGTTCCTGCATTAACATACCCAACATGTTTCATTAATTGAACTGCTGCTTGACAAATTTTTTCACGCTGCTCATCATTTAAAGATACACATGGTGCAACTTCTACTACTTTTTGGTGGCGACGTTGAACCGAACAATCACGTTCAAATAAATGCAGAACATTTCCATGTTCGTCACCTAAGATTTGGACTTCGATATGTTTAGGGTTGGCAACATATTTTTCAACGTAAATCTCGTCGTTACCAAAAGCTGCTTTCGCTTCACTTTTTGCACGGTCGTATCCCTCACGAGCTTCTTTCTCATCATGGGCAACACGCATCCCTCGACCGCCACCGCCTAATGCCGCTTTGATCATGATTGGGTAGCCATGTGACTCTGCAAAAGCTAAGACACCTTCAATTGTATCCACTGGACCATCAGAACCGGGAATTGACGGAATCCCTGCTTCTAAAGCAGCTGTTTTAGCTTTGATTTTATCGCCGAAAATATCTAAATGGTGCAAGTTAGGTCCAATGAAAACCAAACCCTCTTCACTACAACGTTTAGCGAACTCAAGATTTTCTGATAAGAAACCATAACCAGGGTGAATCGCATCGACATGAGCTTCTTTTGCTACTCGAATGATATCTTCAATATCTAAGTAGGCATCAATTGGTTTTTTACCTTTACCCACCAAATAAGCCTCATCTGATTTAAAACGATGAACAGAATAAGCATCTTCCTCTGCGAAGATTGCAACTGTTTTGATATTTAATTCATTACACGCACGAAACACCCGCGTTGCGATTTCTCCTCTATTTGCTACCAATACCTTTTTCATACACTTCACTCCTGACTTTTTAAGTATTCATACTCGAATGCAAGTTTTGTTCGTTTCTCATCAGCACTGATATTCAACGCAAAAGCAACGCCGACAGACAAGACGAGTAGACTGTTTCCCCCTTGACTTAAGAACGGGAAAGTGATCCCTGTCAAAGGAATAATTCCTAAAATACCACCAAGATTAATAAAGACTTGTAATAACAACAAACTTCCGATTCCAATACAAATTAATGAATTGAATGATTTCTTCGATCGAATACCTACTAAGAAAATTCGAACGATCATAAAAATCAAGATTCCTAAAATAATCAAAGCGCCAATTAATCCAACTTCTTCTACAACAATCGCAAAAATAAAGTCAGTATGGGCTTCACTTAGAAAACCTTTTTTCTCAATACTATTTCCAAGTCCTCGACCGAACCAACTACCATTATACATGGCATAATAACCATTTACCATTTGGTGGCCTTGGTCAAGCTCATATTTGAAAGGATTTTTGAAACTTTCAAAACGACTAAAAATATATTGCAACCGGGCAGGAAATATTTTTTCTCCAAAGTGGGTCAACATTTCGATCACTAAGAAGCTCCCAACTATTCCTCCACCACCGATGATCACACTGTAAAACCAATTGATTCCGCTCGATAATAATAATACAACTGCTAACAACGTAATAATGGCTGCATTTCCCATATCAGGTTGGATTGCAACTAACAAAATCATGACGATCACTAAAATCATTGGACGTTTCATATCAGTCACAAAATTATTTTGAATGGTATCTTGGCGTTTAGAAAGAATATATGATAAATACCAGACAACCATAATTTTAAGGTACTCGGCCGGCTGCATACTAAAAGAGCCAATTCTGATCCAACCTTTAGCACCATTTACCTCATCACCGACAAAAAATACAATAATCAACAGCAAAAAAATAAAGTAAGTAGCTATAATAATCAACTGCTGACTTTTCAATACATCTGTTTTCATTTTATACATCAAACTAATCAAGATTAAACTTAAAACCCAAAAAATACCTTGGTTCAATACCAAGCTCGTTGGGCTTACATTGTTCGATATTAATAAATAGGAAGTTGAACTGTATACAAAAATCAATCCGATAACCGTTAAAATCAAATACGGTATCAAGATACTATAATCTAAAAAATGACGTTTCTTAATTTTCGTTGGCAAGAGCTAAGCCTCCCAGCCGGCATCCGTCAAATCTTGACGAGTTTCGTACAATTCTGTGTAAAGACGATTCAACTCTGCTTCTAATTCACTCAGCATTCGTTGCCCTTCTCCACGATTTAGAATACCAACTTTTTCTGCAAAAAAAACTTGGCGTGAGAAGCCGTACATTTGAGTGTCAACGACCTCTTCAAAAGCTTTACACTGAGAAATACAAAGACTATTGGTCTGATTGCGGATCAATAATTTGATACGATCTGCATCCTCTTGTAATACTTTAATGGCAAAATCAGAAGAAATATTTTCCATTTTGCTTCCCCTCCTATCTTGATTCCAACATTATAACATAGAAAAAATTCAAAAAGGAAAAAATTACGCGAGACTAAGCTTTTTCTAAAGCTTTCGTTCGGATTTAGACTTTTGCACAGCCTATTAAATATTACGATAAGGTTACAAACCCAAAAACTATGCCAAAAGTGCAGAAAATCAATTCTTTTGCGTAGTGTATTCGTGAAACAAAACTCCAATATGAAACATAACGTTTTTTTGCCATTTAATATATTCAATTTGATTTGAGTAAAATTAAAAAAAGCCACGCTTCATTTAGCGTGGCTTTCAAAGATATTTAAAATCTATTTACGTTTTTTTGCAGCTTTTTCACGTTCAGATTTATTTAGAATTTGTTTACGTAGACGAATAGATTCTGGAGTAACTTCACAGTATTCATCGTCGTTCAAGAATTCTAATGATTCTTCTAACGTTAAGATACGAGGTTTTTTGATAACAGACGTTTGGTCTTTGTTAGCTGAACGGACGTTAGTCATTTGTTTAGCTTTAGTAATATTAACACCAAGGTCATTATCACGACTGTTTTCGCCGACGATCATACCTTCGTAGATTTCTGTAGTTGGTGCAACAAAGACCGTTCCACGTTCTTCTACACTCATGATTGAGTACATTGTTGCTTTACCATTATCGACAGAAACAAGTGCACCGTTACGACGGCCACCTAAACCACCTTGGATCATTGGTAAATATTGATCGAAAGTATGGTTCATGATTCCGTAACCACGTGTCATTGATAAGAATTCAGTAGTGAATCCAATTAAACCACGAGCTGGGGCTAAGAAAATCAAACGTACTTGACCATTTCCAGAATGAATCATATCTTGCATTTCAGCTTTACGTTGTCCTAAAGCTTCGATTACACTACCCATATATTCTTCAGGAGTATCGATTTGTACACGTTCAAATGGTTCACATTTAACGCCATCAATAACGCGTTCAATAACTTCTGGACGTGATACTTGTAATTCATAGCCTTCACGACGCATATTTTCAATCAAGATTGATAAATGCAATTCGCCACGACCAGAAACTGTCCATGCATCAGGAGAATCAGTATTTTCTACACGTAGTGAAACGTCCGTGTGCAATTCTGACATTAAACGTTCTTCAATTTTACGTGAAGTAACGTATTTACCTTCGCGTCCAGCAAATGGTGAGTTATTAACTAAGAATGTCATTTGTAATGTTGGTTCATCAATGTGTAACACAGGTAGTGCATCTTGATGGTCTATAGGTGTCACTGTTTCACCAACGAAGATATCTTCCATACCTGAAACGGCAATCAAATCACCTGCTTGTGCTTCTTGAACTTCTAAACGTTGCAAGCCGAAGAAACCAAAGATTTTTGTTACACGGAAGTTTTTGATCGAACCATCAAGTTTCATAACAGATACTTGGTCGCCGACTTTCATTTTCCCACGGAAGACACGGCCGATACCGATACGTCCAACATAATCATTATAGTCTAATAATGATACTTGGAATTGTAAAGGTTCGTCGCTGTTGTCAACTGGCGCTGGAATTTTTTCAACGATTGTATCAAAAATTGGTGCCATTGTTGCTTCTTGTTCAGCTGGATCATCTGACAAGCTTGATGTTCCGTTGATTGCTGATGCATAGATAACTGGGAAGTCTAATTGTTCATCATCCGCACCTAATTCGATAAATAATTCTAACACTTCATCAACAACTTCTTCAGGACGAGCTGAAGGTTTGTCGATTTTATTTACAACAACGATTGGTGTTAAATGTTGTTCTAAGGCTTTTTTCAAAACGAAACGTGTTTGAGGCATTGTACCTTCATACGCATCGACAACTAAAAGAACACCATCAACCATTTTCATGATACGTTCCACTTCACCACCGAAATCGGCATGTCCTGGTGTGTCCATGATGTTAATTTTGAAGTCTTTGTAGTTTACTGCAGTATTTTTGGCTAAGATCGTGATACCACGTTCTTTTTCTAATGCATTTGAATCCATTGCACGTTCTTGTAAATTAACGTGACTGTCTAGGGTATCAGATTGCTTTAACATTTCATCAACTAATGTTGTTTTACCATGGTCAACGTGGGCGATAATTGCTACGTTGCGAATATCTTCTCTGTATTTCAAATTAATTGCTCCTTTTCTTGTAACGCGAGACTCACTCGATTGACAATTATAACAGAAAATCGTAGAGAGTGTTAGTAAAACATTTTCACTTTTTCAGAAAAAATCATTTCTTAAGAATTTTATTGATCAAAAGCCTGTATTTCCGCCATTGCTGCAGCAGTCCCACCAATAAAAAATTCACGCGTATTAAAATGTAATGGTTGCGCGTTTGCGCCATGGAAAGTCATACCTAACTGTTTCATCATGATCGTCCCTGCAGCATAGTCCCAAGGGCTCAAAAGACTCATATAGCCAATTTGAGTTCCTTTTAAGATGGCAATAAAATCTAAGCCTGCACATCCCAAAACTCTAATTCCCATTGATTCTTTTGCGATTGTTTGGGCATGATAGTGATTTTCACGATATAAACCGGCATTCATCCCCATTAAACCTTGACTTAATGATTTATTTTCAGGTTTCGCTAGTTCCTTATGATTATAAAAAACTTTCCCCACCTTTGGACCACCCCAGAGAAGTTCATCACGCATAACATCATAAATGAATCCTAATTGACCCATACCTTCTTCATAGACCGCAATCATAATACAAAAATTTTCTTGTTGCATCACGAAGTTTAGTGTTCCATCAATTGGATCAATTACAAAGACCCGTCCTTTATCGATGGGTGTTTGATCTTGACCATTTTCTTCACCTAATATCTTCGCATCTGGATCAAACACATGGATTTTATCGACAATAAACTCTTGTACAGCTTTATCCACATTTGTAACAAGATCTGTTCTACCGCTTTTCTGGTCAACTTTTAGTGCTTCGCCCAATCCAGCTTTTATCTTTTCAGCAGCTTCATAGATCCAATCAATAATCTGTTTTTCCATAATCTCCCTCCATATCTGCTAGTAATCTTCAACTCAGATTTTAAAACGTTTAGAATCAGTCATTTTTGCCTGTTGAACTGTTCGATATAAAGAATAGCCACTGATTTGTTCAAAATCTCGACCGAGTCTTTTTTCTTCTCCGATACTTTTAATAACTGTTTTAAATTCTTTATAGCCAACCATAAATTTTTCTTTGTCAACACTTGTCTCATTGGCTTCTTCAACAAGATTTAAAAAAGTAATTACTTTCGCTAATTCTTCATGTGTCCAATCCTCATCGATTGGATAACTATAATTTGCCATTTGTTTTCCACCTCATTCATTAGCTAGTTTACCACAAGAATGGAATCCACTTTACTATAAAACCTATCCAGCTAAAAAAGCTAATTACACAACTATGAGTAATCAGCTTTTTCAACTTATTCACTTGGAAAATAATTGATCAGAGCATCGCTAAAGACTGTTTTTTAGTAGGTTTAGGATATATTCGATCAATTTCAGCTAATTCATTTTCAGTCAAACTTATTTCGGCAGCATTTATATTCTCAATTACATGCTCACTGTTACTTGATTGCGGAATAGCTAATGTATTATTATTTCGAAGTGTCCATGCTAATAGAATTTGAAATACAGTCGCATGGTGGTTATCTGCGATTGCTTGTAAAATTTTTTGTTGCTGAAACTCATTTCCTAGCGTATCTCCTTGGGCAATCGGTGAATAAGCAATCAAAGGCAGCGCATGTTCTTGCATCCAAGGAAGTAAATCATATTCGATACCTCGGCTACCTAAATTGTACAAAACTTCATTAGCAGCACAATATTGGCCATTAGGTACTGCATAGAGTTCTTCCAAATCTGCAACATCAAAATTTGAAACGCCCCATGCGCGAATTTTACCGGCTTGTTTTGCTTGTTCTAACGCTTCTACTGTTTCTTCTAAAGGAATCGACCCACGCCAATGCAGTAGATATAAATCAAGGTAGTCTACTCCTAAACGCTCTAAACTCTGATCAAGGCTGACGGGCAACTGCTTTTTTGAAGCATTCCAAGGATAGACTTTTGAGATCAAATATAAATTGTCGCGATTTAGCGAGTTGATCGCTTCTCCTAACACCAACTCAGAATTTCCTTCTCCATACATTTCTGCTGTATCAATGACAGTAATACCTGCTTCGATCCCTTTTTTAATCGAATTAATTTCTTGCTTTTTTAAACGAAGGTCATCGCCCATATGCCAACTTCCTAAGCCAATAATAGGCACCCGCTTTTCTCCAATTTTTATTGTTTGCATACTTTTACCTCCTAATAGAAAAGCACCGTACAACAATTGTTATACGGTGCAACATTCATTTAAATATGAATCGGCATTCCTAATGCTAATTCCGATGCATCCATTACGATTTCACCTAATGATGGATGGGGATGAATTGTCAATGCGATATCTTCAGCGTTCATACCTGACTCAATCGCTAATGCAAGTTCTGAAACCATATCACTTGCACCCACTCCAGCAATTTGACCACCGATGATGACATTGTCTTCGACAGTAGTCACTAAGCGAATAAATCCTTCTGTTTTTCCTAATGATAACGCACGACCATTACCAGAGAACGGGAATTTGAAAGCTTTCGCTTCGATTCCGGCTTCTTTCGCTTCTTTGATTGTCATACCGACCGTCGCTAATTCTGGATCAGTAAAGGCTACTGCAGGCATCGCTTTGTAATCTACTGCCACTTTCTTACCAGAAATTGCTTCTGCAGCAATTTTAGCTTCATAACTAGCTTTATGAGCTAATGCTGCGCCCGGCACGATATCACCGATAGCAAAGATACTTGATACATTTGTACGACCTTGTTTATCTACAGTAATCAGACCACGATCGGTCATTTCAACGCCGGCTTGTTCTAAGCCCATGTCATTTGTGTTCGGACGACGACCTACTGTTACCATAACGTAATCCGCATCGATCGTTTGTTCTTTTCCATCCACTTCATAACGGACAGTTACGCTGTCTCCATTATCAATCGCTTCACGAGCCATCGCTGAAGTAACAATATTAATTCCTTTTTTCTCAAAATCTTTTTCAACTAATTGAACCATGTCTTTTTCATAAGTTGGCAAAATTTGAGGTGTGCCTTCAAGAATAGTAACTTGAGAACCTAGGTTAGCATAAGCACCGCCTAGCTCAGCTCCGATTACACCGCCACCAATGATAACAAATTTTTCTGGCACTGATTCTAAAGCCAAACCGCCAGTAGAATCTAAAACACGGCCGCCAAATTTAAATCCTGGAATCTCAATAGGGCGAGACCCAGTTGCAATAATAGCATTATTGAAAGAATAAGTTTGAGCTGATTCTGGATGGATCACACGTAGTGTTTGTTCATCAACAAAGAAAGCTTCTCCTTCAATAATCTCTACTTTATGTTTTTTTAATAAGAATTTAACACCGCTTGTCAATTTATTAACGACTTCATTTTCTTTCCACTCTTGGGTCTTGGCAAAGTCTAGTTTCACATTTTCACTGCTGACACCAAACATGGTCGAATCTAAAGAATCTTGAAAATGATGTCCGGCAGAGATCAGCGCTTTGGAAGGTACACAGCCGACGTTTAGACAAACGCCGCCAATGTATTCCCGTTCAATGATCGCTACTTTTTGTCCCATTTCTGCAGCGCGGATAGCGGCGACATAGCCGCCAGGTCCCGCACCGATTACAACTGTATCTAATTCAATGGCAAAATCTCCAACTACCATGATTTTATCATCCTTCCATTAATAATAATTCTGGATCAGCCAATAAACGTTTGATATTATTCATGGCTTTTTGCGCTGTCGCGCCATCAACGATTCGATGGTCGAAGCTTAATGAAAGTTTCATTACGCGTCCAACTGCTAATTCACCTTCGTCATTAACGATCGGTTGTTGTGCGATTGTTCCGACTCCAAGAATCGCTACTTCAGGGTAGTTGATAACAGGTGTAAACCAACCGCCGCCTACTGAACCGATATTTGAAATAGTAATCGTTCCATTACGCATATCGTCTGCTGCTAATTTCCCATCATGAGCCAAAGCGGCTTTTTCATTGATTTCATCAGCAATGTTAAACATGCCTTTTGTATCCGCATTTTTGACATTTGGAACATATAATCCATGATCCGTATCTGTCGCAATACCAATATTATAGTAATTTTTATAAACGATCTCTTGTGCTGAATCGTCGATTGATGCATTTAAGACAGGATATTTTTTGACTGTCGCTGTCAAAGCTTTAACAACATATGGCAAGAACGTCAATTTAGTCCCATTATCCAAAGCAACTTGTTTGAATTTTTTGCGGTGATCCCAAAGTTTAGACACTTCTACTTCATCATGTAATGTTACATGTGGTGCAGTATGTTTACTATTGACCATCGCTTTTGCAATTGCTTTACGTGTTGGTGTCATTTTTTCACGTGTTTCCATTTCACCCATAGTAGATACAAATGGTTGCGCAGATTTATCTGCTTTGGTTGGTGCTGACGATTCTCCTGCTGTTGATTTAGATGCTGTATTTTCTGCTTTGGTTGGTGCTTGTTGGTCACCAGAGATAAACGTATCGATATCATCTTTGATGATTCTTCCACCTTTACCTGTCGCAGTTACTTGAGTAATATCAACATCTTTTTCACGTGCGTATTGACGAACAGATGGCATAGCCAAGACGCGCTTATCTGGATTGCTTGATTCGACAACTGTGGTATCACCCTTTGCTTCAGCTTTTGGTGCTTCAGCAGTTGATGATGATTCTGTCGGTGCTGCACTTGAATCATTGTGCCCTGGTGCATCGATTTCGACTAATACGTCGCCGACATTAGCAACTGTTCCTTCGTCAATAATGATTTTCTTGACTGTTCCTGTTACAGGTGATGGGATTTCTTCGACTGATTTATCATTTTGTACTTCTAATAATGTGTCGTCTTCATTGATTGTATCACCAGCTTTAACGAACCACTTTACGATTTCACCTTCTGCGATTCCTTCACCAATATCTGGTAATTTAAATTGGAAAACACCGCCGCCAGTACTTCCAGCATTTGTATCTTCACTTTTTTCAGTATCTTCTGTTGGAGTAGCTGCTGGGCTTGATGGTGTTTGTGATTCTGCGGAAACACCTGAATCTCCTTCATTGTCTTCATGTCCTGGTGCATCGATTTCGACTAATACGTCGCCGACATTAGCAACTGTTCCTTCGTCAATAATGATTTTCTTGACTGTTCCTGTTACAGGTGATGGGATTTCTTCGACTGATTTATCATTTTGTACTTCTAATAATGTGTCGTCTTCATTGATTGTATCGCCAGCTTTAACGAACCATTTTACGATTTCGCCTTCAGCGATTCCTTCACCAATATCTGGTAATTTGAATTGATAAGCCATGATATTCGCTCCTTATTTTACTAATGTATTTATTTTTCGAAAAAATAAACCGCTTGCCTCCATTAAGTACCACTCATCAAAACACTTTCAAGCCGCGTTTTGACGAATGGTATTAGTACATCAAATTAAAATGTTGCGATTTCTCTTGCTTTCGCTTCGATATCGGATGCATTTGGCAACCAAATACCTTCAGCTTGTCCAAATGGGAAAATTGTATCTGGAGCAGAAACCCGACCGATTGGCGCTTCCAAAGAAAGAATTGCTCGTTCTGAAATCTCAGAAATAACTTGTGCAGAAACACCAGCTTGTTTTTGAGCTTCTTGAACAACAACTACACGACCAGTTTTTTCAACTGATTTGATAATTGTTTCTACATCTAGCGGAGCGACAGTGCGTAAATCAATGATTTCAGCATTGATATTATCTTTAGCTAAATTATCGGCTGCTTTGATTGCTTCACGAACCATTGCGCCATAAGTGATGATTGAGATATCACTGCCTTCTTTTGTAACAGCTGCTTTATCCAAGGGTACTTCGTAGATTCCTTCTGGAACTTCTTCACGGAATGAACGATAAAGTTTCATATGTTCTAAGAAAACAACTGGATCATTGTTACGGATTGAAGCAATCAATAATCCTTTTGCATCATAAGGATTTGAAGGAATAACCACACGTAAACCAGGAGATTGAGCCATCAAACCTTCTAAGTTATCTGAATGTAGTTCTGGCGTATGAACACCGCCACCAAAAGGTGCACGAATTGTGATTGGTAAATTACGGGTATTTCCCATACGATAACGAGTACGAGCCATTTGACCTACGATTTCATCCATTGCTTCAAAGACGAAGCCGAAGAATTGGATTTCTGGGACTGGACGGAAGCCTTGTAACGCAAGACCAAAACCAAGTCCGGCAATTCCTGATTCAGCTAAAGGTGTATCAAAAACTTGATCTTCGCCAAATTTTTCTTGAAGACCTTCTGTCGCACGGAAAACACCGCCATTTTTACCGACATCTTCACCGAAAATTAAAACTTCTTTGTCTTTTTCAAGCATCAGAGCTAAGGCATCTGTAATTGCTTGGATCATTGTTTTTTGTGCCATGATTATTTCGACTCCTTCGCTTCATAGAATTCAACTTGTTCTTTAATATTTTGCGGTTGTACTTCATACATATTTTTCAAGAAATCAGAAACTTTTTGTTTTGGTACACGATCAGCCTCTGTAATTGCTTGTTTAATTTCTTCTTTAGTATCTTCGATCACTTTTTCTTCTTGCTCTTCTGACCATAAACCTTTTTCAGTTAAATATTTACGGAAACGAACTAATGGATCTTTTTTCGTCCATTCATCATCCATATCTTTTGTACGGTAACGAGTTGGATCATCACCTGACAATGTATGTGGACCATAACGATAAGTTAATGTTTCAATCAAGACTGGGCCATTGCCATCGGCTGCCCATTCACGTGCTTTTTTCGAAACATAATACACAGCTAATGGATCCATTCCGTCAACTTGAATACCAGGAATACCTGCCGCAACAGCTTTTTGAGCTAATGTTTTAGCTGCTGTTTGTTTTTCACGCGGAGTTGAAATAGCGAAACCGTTATTTTGAATATAAAATACAGCGTTTGCATGATAAGCCCCTGCGAAGTTGATTGCTTCATAGAAGTCACCTTGAGATGATCCACCATCACCAGTATAAGTAAAGACAACATTTTTACTGTTGCGTTTTTTCAAACCTAAAGCCACACCAGCTGCTTGCACATATTGAGCGCCAATAATGATTTGAGGTGGTAAAGCATTTAAATCTTCTGGGTAATTATTTCCAGCTACGTGTCCGCGAGACCATAAAAATGCTTCTTTTAATGGTAAGCCATGCTTAATCAATTGTGGTACATCACGATATCCCGGTAATAAAACATCTTCTTTATCAAAAGCAAATTGACTAGCTAATTGGCTAGCTTCTTGACCGGCAGTCGGCGCAAAGAAACCTAAACGGCCTTGGCGGTTCAAAGCAGTTGAGCGTTGATCCAAAACACGAGACCAAACCATTGAGGTCATTAATTCAACAAGTTCTTCATCAGATAGATCAGGAACAAGATTTTTATTTACTACTTTTCCTTCTTCATCCAACGCTTGATACACGGGGAAATCCGCGTTTACATCTTTTAGTAAGGCTTCAAAATCAATTGATAACTTTTTTTCTGCCATGGTGTCACACTTTCCTCTCTTAAATAAGTTAAGTTTTGTTCGTAGTGCAACAGCAAGTCAGTCTGTATTATTGCTATTGCCCCTTCTTTTCTAAGTTAGCATTTTTATATTCAATTGACAACAAACTTGCTCGTCATTTATGAAGTAATTGAAGCGTTTCACTTTTAAAGGTTGTGAAATTTAGTTCATTATATTTAATGTCATACTTCTATGTTTATTTATTGAAAAATTGCAAAACACTCTTTTTACTTATCTAAAGCTTTCTTTTGAAAACCATGAAAACAAAAAATTGATTTCTTTTGTGAGTTTTGATACATTCAAAAATAATTGTTATATTTTTTCACAAAAAAAAGTAACAGAAGAAGGTTGTACCTTCTTCTGTTACAATTTAAATCCATTCTTTGGCAAGTTTTATATATAATACTTTCCCTAATTGCGTAGCTAGCATGTAGGCAATAACAATCCCGACATACCATAACCAATAAGCATTAGGTAAAGAAACGAAATCGAATTGTTGAGCTAGCGGACTCATTACTACGATCGCTCCGACTACCACTGCCATCAATAGACTAGCAAAAACTTGCGGAGCTGGCCGGCTTTGAATAAAAGGAATCTTTTTCGTCCGTACCATTAAAACGACTAACGATTGTGTTGTTAAACCTACCATAAACCAACCCGTTTGGAATAAGTTTTGCGTGCCAACAGTATTGGCACCAAAGACAAACCACATCACCCAGAACGTTAGTAGATCAAAGATTGAACTGATTGGCCCGATACATACGGTGAATTTTAGTAACCCACGTGTTTCCCATTTTGTTGGAGCACTTAACTCTTCTTCATCTACGTTATCCCAAGGAATCGTCAACTGAGCGATATCATAAATCAAATTTTGTAATAATAATTGAATTGATAGCATTGGTAGAAATGGTAGAAATGCACTGGCTACTAGAATAGAAAACACATTCCCAAAGTTTGAACTAATCGTGATCTTAATATACTTCATCATATTACTGAATACTCGACGGCCTTCAATGACACCATTTTCTAACACGCCTAAACTTTTTTCTAACAATATAATCGAACTAGCATCTTTAGTGATATCTGCAGCAGTATCCACTGAAATCCCAACATCTGCTTTTCTCAAGGCTGGAGCATCATTGATCCCATCACCCATAAAACCAACCGTGTGCCCTTTCGTTTGGAGCGCTTCGATGATTCGTGATTTTTGCATCGGATTAAGTTTCGCAAATAAATTAGTCGTTTCTGCTGCTTGCTGCAATTCTTCTTCTGACATTTGGTCTACTTGATTGCCTAAAATAAAACTTACTGCTGGAATACCCACATCTTGACAAACTTTTTGAGCAACGATCGCATTATCACCAGTTAATACTTTTACAGCAACTCCATGTTGTTGTAATGATTCGATAGCGGGTTTTGCTGATTCTTTTGCTGGATCCAAAAAGCCCATAAAGCCAACTAACGTCATATCTTTTTCATCTTCGGTAGAGTAGATCGCTTCATCATGTGCATCTCGTCGAACAGCAACTGTAATGGCACGCATCCCTTGGCGGTTCATTTTTTCATTGACTGCTTGTAATTCTTGCCGAATTTCTGGTGTCAATTCCATTGTTTCGCCGTTGATCTCAACATACTTGCAAACAGATGACATTTCTTCGACTGCACCTTTTGTAATCATCAATTGATGATCATCAGCCTTCATAACTACTGTTAACCGACGACGTGAAAAATCAAAGGGAATCTCATCAATTTTTTTGACCGTTTGATAAGGTAAATGCCGTTGCTGCTCTTCAAAAAAGTTGATCACCGCAATATCCATTAAATTTTTCCAGCCTGTTTGATAGCTTGAATTCATGAATGCTAAATCTAATACTTGTTCATTTTCATTTCCTAAAGGATCTAAATGTTGGACTAAAACGACACGGTCTTCTGTGATCGTTCCTGTTTTATCTGTGCAAAGAACGTCCATGCTTCCTAAATTTTGGATTGAGGCCAATTCTTTTACAATTACTTTATGCTTAGATAACGTCAAGGCACCTTTTGCTAAATTAGAACTTACGATCATCGGTAACATTTCAGGCGTCAAACCGACAGCTACAGCAATTGCAAAGAAGAAGGCACTACTCCAATCCCCTTTTGTTAAACCATTGATTAAGAAAACTAACGGGAACAAGACTAAGACCATTCGTAATAATAATTTGCTTACTTTGGCCAAACCGATATCAAAAGATGTTTTACCGCGTTTCGTCGTGGCATTTTTCGCAATATCACCAAAGAATGTTTGCTGTCCAGTTTTTAAAATAATGGCTTTCCCTTGACCACTTAATACATCCGTGCCCATAAACACGAGGTTTGTTAAGTCCAATGCTGTTGTTTCTTCAGTTACTTCACGTATTTCTTTTAAATACTTTTCAACAGGCATTGATTCTCCCGTTAACGATGATTGGTTGACGAATAAATCTTTTGTCCAAATCAAAACGGCATCTGCTGGAATCATATCGCCAGTCGCTAACGTCAAAATGTCACCAGGAACAACTTCATCCATCGGAATTTCTTTTGTTTCACCATTACGAGTGATCGCAGCGGTATTTTCGATCATTTCTTTTAATTCAATACTCGCTTTTTGCGAACGATATTCTTGAATAAACGTAATTAAAACACTCGCTAAGATCATGATTGTCATGACGACAGACGCTTCTATATCCTTCGTTGCTAAAGAAACGATGGCTAATAATGCCAATACATAAACAAATGGGTCTTTAAAGGCATGTAAAAATAATAGAATACCTGGTGTTGGTTTTTGTGCTGATACTTCATTAGGACCATATTCTTCTAAGCGGCTTTGAGCATCTTCTTCAGAAAGTCCTTGCATTGAAGTACGTAAATTTAAAAATAAATCCCGGTCAGATAAAAGTGCTAATTTTTTAAGTTCTTGGTCTTTGTTGACTTGGCGAGCAAGAAGGTTTTTTTTGTTCATCATAGTGGTTCCTCCTAAATTTCAGGACAACCAAAGCCGCCCTGTTATATTCATTTTTGGGTCGACTGTCCTCATGATCCATCTTCCTCACATCCTCTCTTTTTTGAGCACTTTATATGCTTTTTCTATCTTTTAAACCATTATTCCCATTAAATAGCACACAAAAAAAACGCATACTCGAAAATGAGCACGCGCGAAAAATCCATCGATGTTCATCGTCGAGCTTTAGCACTATAGGGCGTAGACAGAATTGTCAGCTACGTTATGAATCACCTTCACGATGATCCCTGTTCTACCCATTGGCGTCTCTCGACATTTTTGGGCAGTAGCCTGTGTCCATATAGGAGCCTCACCTAACAATTATTTAACTTTCATAATTAACTATAAATTACTTACATAGGGCTGTCAATTCTTAGCATGAAAAAATTTGTTTATTTTCAGAAATGCATCGACTTTTTTATTGGGAGAACTACTAAAATAATCCGCAAACTTTTTACTCCAGCGTTTCGTTTCCCGAGCTTCCGCAAATTTTTCCATTGTATCATCGTAATCTTCAATTAAATTATAGTCGTATTCTTGATACGTATCATAATGAATCACTGCGGCTTCTGGAAGGCGGGGCTTAAGATTCATCTCTACGATTGGTTTTCCGATACTTAATCCAGCGACCGGAAAAACTTTTTCAGGTAAGTTTAGTAGCGCGCTCAATTTTTCGATATCTTTACGGATCGAACCTACTACCACGGAACCTAAACCTAACGCTTCGACAGCAATCACTGCATTTTCTAAAGCTAAAGCTGTATCTGTTACTGCAGTGATCAAAGGATCGACACTTTCTTCAATCAAATAATCCATTTGATAATGTTGCGCTACCTTTTCCGTACGATGTAAATCAGCAACAAAAATCAAGAAGACGGAACTTTGAAGCATATGCGGATTTCCTGGGTTCAATTCAACCAATTTTTCTCGTATTTTTCGGTCTTTTATCACGATAATGCTGTACATTTGACCATTCATCCAACTCGGAGCTTGGCGGCTCGCTTGTAAAATTTGTTTTAGTTCATCCTCTGATACTTGATATTCTTGATCGAACTGACGATATGATCGGTGATTCTTCATTACTTCCAATACATCCATATTATTTTCTCCTCAATTCAGTTGAGATTTTCTGCAATCTTTCAAAAAATACTTGTTGGCCATGTTGATCCATACGAGTATAATTTATGCGCATCGCCATCGTATCACTACTAAATAGGAAGGACGGCGCAATTAATACTTTGTGCTTAATAAAAATATCCCAATCTTTTCGTGTTAACTTTTGATGTTTCCACTTTAGGTACACATACATTCCACCACAAATCGATGAGATTTCCCAATCGTCAAAAACATTTTTTGCTTGTTCTTCAAAGTCAATAGCTCTTTGTTTCAACGTCTGGACTAATTTTTTTTGGTGCGCTTCAAAGTTTGGATCTTTAAGTGCTGTATAGGCAATAACTTGCGGGAAAACACTGATTGAAAAATCCATTATCTGTTTTGCTTCTGATAAGCGCTGAATTAAATCCTGATCAGCAACGATCCAACCAATTTTGATCGAAGAACCAAATATTTTTGATAGCGACCCTAAATGAATCACTTGATGCGGAGCTAATTCTTTTAATGACGCTGGAACTGTTTGAAAATTCAATTCACTAAACACTTCATCTTCCACGATTGGCAATTGATATTTTTGACTAAGTGCGATTAATTCTGAACGTCTTTGCTCAGACATCGTCGTTCCAGTTGGATTTTGAAACGTTGGATTAACAATGATCAATTTGATTTTTTTTGTCAAAATCAACTGTTCCAATTTGTCGATACGCATTCCTTGATCATCTAATTCTACTCCATAGAGTTTAATACCTGCACTAGCAAAAATGGGTAATGAATATAAAAATGACGGGTCTTCGATAGCCACACTATCCCCACTTTGTAACATGACCTGTAGTAATAAAAACATAGCTTGCTGAGCTCCTGAAGTAATCAATACTTGGTCTGAAGAAACTTCAATTTTCTGTTCTCGCTTTATTCGTTCACAAATCACTTTTTGCAAAGGCTGATAGCCTAAAGTTCCTTGTTTTCGCTCTTCTAATAATAATTCTTCCCATGTATAAGAAGGAAAACGGAAATCTGGAATCAAACTTAACGGCAGTTCGCCTGAATAAAAATCGATTGCCGTTGGATCTTGAAGTAATTGTTGGATTTTTTCTGCATACGGATCTTTTCGCAAACTATCTTGGGTAAAAAAACTCCGCCAATCGACACGCGGTATCGTACTGCGTCCCCAATTTCCTTCGTTGATAATCGTTCCACTGCCTTGCCTCCTGATGACCCAGCCGAGACTGACTAATTCATCTAATGCATGGACAACCGTTGATCGATTAACTTGATAAAAATCAGCCAACTTTCGCTCTGCCGGCACCTGATCTCCAGGCTGTAACGTACCGTCTTGAATGTAGCCGATAATTTGTTCCATGATTTGCTGATAAATAGGTATTGCTTTATTGTCATTTAAAGTCCACATGCTGATCCCTCATTTATTATTGGATGATTTAAAGCTAAACCAATCTAATAAGACTGTCAATGAATCGCTGAAATAAAGTTTAAAATAGACGAATCGATTGCTTTACTTTTTCATTTTTACTAAATAAAATAGCTGGAAAATAACTCTAGAATATTATCTGTCAATTTTCATAAAAAAAAGCGCGTATCTTGTTTTTCAACAACCATACTCGCTCTTATTCGCTAAATTTTCTTCTGCATAATGAAATCGATTTGTTCATCCTCACCCATGAAAAATGAATGTTGTCCCACTTTTTCGAAGCCCATTTTTTTGTAAAATTCCATAGCAGCTAAATTGTGCTCCCAAACGCCCAGCCAAATAGAATCTTTTGATTGCTCAACCGCTCTTTTAACTGCTAGTTCATACAGTTTTTTTCCTAAACCATTTCGTTTAAAATCTGGATCAATATAGATACGCTCAATTTCAAGTCTATTTTTAGCAAAAGTTTCAGTTTGCGCTGAACCAACATTTAGTTTTAAATAGCCAGCTACTCTAGCATCTAAATAGATAAAATAGAATTCAGAATCACTATTATTGATTTCGTCCGTCAGCACTTGATCTGCATAAGCTGATTCCAAATAGTTGTTTAAGTCTTCTTCGGTATTATCTTTTCCAAATGTATCCGTAAATGTTCTAATGCTAATTGTTTGAAGCTGCTTCAAATCAGTACTATCAATCTTTTTAATTTCACTCAAAATACTATCCCCTTTGCCTTTTAGAACTATCTAACGATAATAACAATTAAAAAATAGGATTTCAAAAAAATAGCTTAATTTATTCAAATTCTATTTCTGCGATTTGTTCCTCAAAACTAACTAAAAATTCACTTTTCTCGATAAATTCTACCCAAGCTTCATAATTTTTCCGATCTTCACCTTTTATATTCATTGATAAAGAATTATGGATCGTACTAATGACCCCATCCCACATTTTTTCGACACTACGGTCTACTTTCCGTTCATTCCAACGCTTCGCAGGCTGTCTTTTTTGATTTTTTTCATTTTGATATTCTTTTGCACTAGCAAAAAAAGTTTCATACGCATTCGGTGCTTTTTCATCAATATATTCTTTTAACTCTTTGGGATTCATAATACCCTCCAATAATTACTTGTTTTCGTTCATGACCCATTATAGAACGAATGTTCTCTATTTGAAAGGATTCTTTTTTCTATCTAATTAAACTAAATGCGAAAAAATTTATGCGTCCGAGTTTTATCCTAAAAATTTGAATACGTCTTCTCTATTATATAGGTCTAAAATTTTCTCAAAAATAAATTGTAAAACCAAAGCTACGATAACGGGAACTACGATCCAGCAAAGAACGACTAATCCAATATTTAGACCAGCATCTAAAGAAGCCAGCGGACCCACTAATCCCACTAAACCAAATCCGGCTGAACCTGGCGTTCCTGAAATAGATAATAAAGCCACTGGGATTGAACAAACTATAGCAGTCATTAAACAGGGAACTAAAATAATTGGTTTTCTAAATAAATTAGGCATCATCATTTTCATAGCTCCTAAAGCAATTGCGATAGTTATCCCTGACCTATTTACTTTCCATGAATTGACGACTAATACAATTGTTGTAGCAGCGACACCCATAGCAGCAGCGCCTGCAGAAATACCATTTAATTGAATCGCAGCCCCAATCGCTACTGTAGATATTGGCGAGATAATCAAAAATGCAAAAGAACAAGCAATTAAAATCGACATTAATAACGGCTGCAACGTAGTAAAATTATTAATGACCATTCCAATCGTTGAGGTGATTGCAGTCACATATGGGTATAGATAAAAACCAATCGTTCCGGCTCCAATACCTACGACAATGGGTGTTAATACGATAGCTACCGATCCAAAACGATCACCAATTACTAAAATCAGTAAAACAGCAATCGAAGCAGTGATCATCGTATTGATAATATCCCCTGTTCCTGCTCCGACATAAAGTCCATTTTCACCCAAGTCAGATGTAAACTTTATAACACCCGAACCTACAAACGCCGATCCAGCTACCACCATCATATTCATCGGGTTAAAACTAAATTGTAAAGCAATCAACGCTCCAATAATCAACGGAGTAGCGATTTGAAAAATTGCTGCTGATTGAGCAATTGTAGTTGCTAAGCTATATTGACTAAGATATTTTAAAACAGCAACTAAGACGGCATTGGGGATTAATCCCACGATAACCCCCGTTGCTGTTCCCGCTAAAATTCTATTTATGAAAATCCTCGGCACTATTTTTGTTTTTTCTTTCATATAAAATTAACCTCCTTCTAATAAAATATTAAAGTAAATTAAACCATATTTTCTATCATTTGACCATTACATTTTCCATTTTTTTGATAAAAGTGAAGAATATTATCAATGATGTCTTAGTAGTAAACTACGATTTATTTTTTGTACTAATTTTGTCGCACAAAAAAAACCTCATATACTATGAGGTCTTTAAAATTTTAAAAATGAACATTCAGACTAAATTGTATCACCATTAAAAATAGAATTTTTAACTACAACGTAATCAACTTTTTGTAATGCTTCGATGTCTTTTCCACCAGCATAAGAAATCGATGATTGTAAGTCTTGCTGCATTTCTACTAATGTATCTTTTAATGAACCCTTGTAAGGAATCCAAATTTTCTTTCCTTCAACATTCTTCTTTTCGCCTTTTTGAAATTCCGAAGCACTGCCAAAGTATTCTTTATAAAATACACCGTCTTCAACCATTGTTTCACCTGGAGATTCTTCGTGACCCGCAAATAGTGAACCAATCATGATCATGGTCGCACCGAAGCGAATTGATTTGGCAATATCGCCATGTGTACGGATGCCGCCATCTGCAATAATTGGTTTACGTGCAGCTTTGGCACACCAACTTAACGCTGCCAATTGCCAACCTCCGGTACCAAAACCAGTTTTAATTTTTGTGATACATACTTTACCAGGCCCAATGCCAACTTTTGTTGCATCTGCACCCGCATTTTCTAATTCTCGTACTGCCTCAGGTGTTCCAACATTCCCTGCGATCACGAATGTTTCGGGTAAATAGACTTTGATATGTTTGATCATATTGATCACAGCATCTGAATGTCCATGAGCAATATCAATCGTAATAAAATCAGGATTTAATTTTTCTTCTGCTAATTGTTTAACGAAATCATATTCGTATCCTTTCACTCCAACACTGATTGAAGTGAATAAACCACGTGATTGCATTTTTTTGATGAAGGGAATTCGTTCTTCTTCGTAAAAACGATGCATAATATAGAAGTAACCATTTTCTGCCAAAAATTCTGCGATTGTTTCATCAATAATCGTTTGCATGTTAGCTGGTACTACTGGCATCTTAAATGTAAATTTTCCTAATTGCACCGTTGTGTCGCATTCTGAACGACTGTCAACGATACACTTATTTGGAATCAATTGAATATCTTCATAATCAAATACTTTCATAATGGCCTCCAATAAATAAAAATAAAAAAACATAAGGCGATATCGCCCTATGTAATTTACAACATATTTAGATAAAAATCAAGTCTATTCGATACGATTTCAAAATAAACACGAACATTATGTACTAAACGACCGGATTACGTAATTTTTTAGCCTGCAAGCTTATTAAAAAGATAACATCTTCCATTTCTTCTTCGTTGGTTACTTTCATTTCGATTTGTTGAGTATTTTCGGTAACTTCTTCAAATTTTTCTTTGAATTCTAACGACATAACTTGAACCATCGGCGTTAAGTACTTAATACCAAAATCGGGAAAAGGTGTAACGACTGAAAAATAATCTTTATGAATTTTAATTCGACATAATAAACCTTCTACTTGTTCAATTACTAATTGCCAGCCTACTTGCTTTTGAAAGATATACTTGATTTCCGGATCATAGTGTCGAATTACTTGGGCCAATAAAATTTTTAGATATTGTGAGTTGGGTAATCCTGAAAATATCTCTCGTAATTCACGTTTTTCATTGTTTGTTCTGGAATGGTCGCTTTTCATGGTTTTCACCTCTTTCACTCCATTTTTTTACAAAATAGCCTTAACTATTGTATACACTTATATAAATAATTTCCACCCTTTTTTTTCATCTTTTATACTTTTTTCTAACTATTTTTTCATCTTTAGTTTACCATTTTTAAACATGACTGTCATTTTTATAACCTCACTTCTTTTTTGACCATAAAAAAAGAAGCAACCATTGATTGCTCCTTTCTCATTATTAGATTGAGGCTTTAGCACCGATGTCTTCCCGATAAAAATAATCAGTAGTATCTACTTCTGTTAACGATTGATATGCCTTTAATTTTGCTTCAGCCAATGAATCGGCCTCGGCCACTACAGAAAGGACCCGTCCGCCAGAAGCAATCAACTGGTTTTTACTTGATGAAACACCTGCATAGTATAGTTTAGTTTCTTTAGTAAAGTCTGGTAAGACCATTCCTTTTTTATGCTCATTTGGATAACCATCTGCAGCTAAAACGACCCCAACTGCTGCGCCTTTGCTCCAAGTTAATTCTGGTTCATACCCATTAAATAAATCTTCGATCACCTGTACCAAATCACTTGTCAATCTTGGTAAAACAACTTGTGTTTCTGGATCTCCAAAACGTGCATTGAATTCGATGACTTTTGGTCCAGTGTCAGTGACGATCAGCCCAGCATAAAGAATTCCTGTAAATGGCGTTTTATTAGCCATCATTCCTTTAGCAGCTGGTTTCAACACTTCCTCAATTGTTTGTTCAACAATTGCTTCTGAAATTTGCGGAACAGGGGAATAAGCCCCCATCCCGCCGGTATTCGGACCACGATCCCCATCGTAAGCCCGCTTATGATCTTGTGCAATCACCATTGGATAAACTTTTTCATTTTTTACAAATGCTAATAACGAAAATTCTTCTCCTACTAAAAATTCTTCAATCACTACTTTATTTCCACTTGTCCCAAATCGATGGTCTGTCAACATATCTTTTAATGCTTTCAATGCTTCGGTTTCACTCTTTGCTACAACGACCCCTTTACCTGCTGCTAGACCATCTGCTTTAATAACGATAGGTGCTCCAACTACTTTTACATACTTACTTGCCTGTTCAAAATCACTAAATGTACGATAAGCTGCTGTCGGAATATTATTTTGAACCATTATCTTTTTAGCGAATTCTTTTGATCCCTCAATCATGGCTGCTGCTTTGTTTGGACCAAATATCTTCAGTCCTGCCGCTTGAAAAGCATCCACGATTCCATTTAACAACGGGATCTCTGGCCCGACAAATGTCCAAGCGATCTCATTAGTTTTAGCAAAAGATATTAGCGCAGAATGATCATTTTCTGGAATATCGACAAGTTGAATCCCATCTTTTTCCATCCCCGGATTACCCTTAGCACAATAGACCCTTGTTACCTTTGGACTATCTAACATTTTTTTTGCAATTGCATGTTCCCGTCCACCACTGCCAATAACTAATAGTTTCATATATTTCTCCTATCTATCAGTGTCTAAAATGACGAACATTTGTAAAGACCATCGCTACACCATATTTATTTGCCATATCAATAGATTCTTGGTCGCGAATACTCCCTCCCGGTTGAACAATGGCTTTGATACCATGCTGAGCTGCGTACTCGACACTATCATTCATTGGGAAATAGGCATCGCTAGCTAGGACCGCCCCGTTCATCTGATTCTTCGCTTGTTCCAAAGCAATTTTTACTGAGCCTACGCGATTCATTTGACCGGCACCGATTCCAAGTGTTTGTTTTTCATTTGCCACAACAATAGCATTAGATTTAACATGTTTAACGGCCTTCCAAGCAAACGCTAGTGCATTCATTTCTTCTGCTGATGGTTTTCGTTCCGTAACGACTTGCCATTCACTCGGAACTTCAGCAATAATATCTTGCTCTTGAACTAAAAGACCACCTAATACTGAGACCAGCTCAGGAGTTTGTTTAGGCTCATCAGAAAAATCTAATGTTAGCAACCGTAAATTTTTCTTTTTGGCTAATAGTTCAAAGGCTTCCTTCTCAAAACTTGGTGCAATAATGATTTCTAAAAATAATTTATGCATTTCTTGAGCAGTCAACATATCAATTTCTCGATTTGCAACTAACACACCGCCAAAAATCGATATTGGATCGGCTTCATAGGCAGATTGGTACGCCTCTGAAATCGTCGTGCCACTGCCGATACCGCAAGGATTCATATGTTTAAGTGCAACAACTGTTGGTTCATCGAATTCTCGGGCAATACGGATCACTGCATCGGCATCTTTAATATTATTATAGGACAGTTCTTTGCCATGCAATTGATGCGCGCTAGCAATTGAATAAGAACTAGGCAAGGCAGATTGATAAAAAGACGCAGTTTGATGACTATTTTCTCCATAGCGCAATGTTTGTTTCAAATCATAAGTCAACGTCAGCTTCTCTGGCTCTGCTTCGTCCACTAAATTAGTTAAGTATTCAGCGATCACCGCATCATAAGCCGCTGTGTGTCGAAAAACTTTTGCAGCCAACCGTTTACGCGTAGCGAGCGTTGTTTGTTGCTCATTTTCTATTTCAGTTAAAACTAACGCATAATCCGCTGGATCGACTACGACAGTAACTGCTGCAAAGTTTTTAGCTGCTGAACGTAACATGCTAGGGCCACCAATGTCGATGTTTTCAATCGCAGCTGCTTCAGTCACGTCTACTTTAGAAATGGTTTCTTTAAAAGGATATAGATTGACGCAAACATAATCGATTGCTTGAATATCATGTTCTTTCATCGCTGCTTGATGACTTGTAAGGTCTCTTTTTCCCAATAATCCACCATGGATTTTAGGATGCAATGTTTTTACACGGCCATCCATCATTTCTGGAAAACCAGTTACTTGCTCGATACTTAAAGTCGGAATAGCTGCTTCATCTAAAACTTTTTTTGTTCCGCCAGTTGAAATAATTTCGATTCCAGCCTGGATTAGACCTTGGGCAAATTCTAAGACCCCTGTTTTATCTGACACACTGATCAATGCTCTTGCCATCAATGACACTCCTTATTTACTCTAGTCTTTTTGCTAGTTGTTTTACAACTTTAATTCTTTGATCACCTTTGCTAAAACTTTCGGATATAACTGATGTTCTGTGTGATGGATTTTTAGTTCTAATGCTTCTAAACTATCTTTTGAATCAACTACTACTTTTTCTTGAGCAATAATAGGACCTGTATCAATACCACGATCGATATAATGAACGGTCACACCCGTTTCCTTAACTCCAGCCTGATAGGCATCCTTGATTCCATTTAAACCCGGAAATGATGGTAACAAAGATGGATGGATATTGATAATTTTTTTAGGAAAATTTTGTAGTAAACTGTCCCCTGCGATTCGCATATAACCCGCTAAAACTACTAATTCGATCTCATAAGCCTTTAGTAGATCAAGCAAAGCTTCCTCATAGGCCTGCTTATTGGGAAACTCTTTTAATTCAAATGTTTCTGTCGGAATCGAAAATTTTTTCCCTCGTTCTAAAACATAAGCGTCCCTACGATCCGAAAAAAGCAACGCTAGCTCGGCGTCAATATCACCTGTTTTGACGGCTTGAGCAATCGCTTCAAAATTCGAACCATTCCCTGAAGCTAGTACAGCAAATCTCATAGAGTCGCCTCATTAAACATAATCGATGATTCATTTTTATCTACAATCCGACCGATAGTATAATATTTTTCTCCTCGTTCGGCTAAATTGGCTTTAACTTCTGCTATTTTTTCTGGTGATACCGCCAATACCATGCCGATGCCCATATTAAAAATTTCATACATTTCTAGTTCAGGAATTTCTCCATATTTTTCTAAAGCTTTGAAGATCGGTAAAGTCGGCCATGTATCTAAATCAATTTCACACGCAAGGTTTTCTGGTAACATCCTTGGTAGATTCTCAACAAATCCACCACCAGTAACATGAGCGATACCATTGATCAATTGTTGTTTGACTAATGGTAAAACAGCTTTCACGTATAGCCGTGTGGGTTCTAATAGTTCTTCACCCAATGGACGTCTTAATTCTGGTAATTCTTCTGTAATAGAAAACTTCTGTTTTTCAAAAAATATTTTACGTACTAAAGAATAGCCGTTTGAATGAATCCCCGATGAAGGCAATCCTATCAAAAGATCCCCCGCTTGGATCGTATCTCCTGTTACCAACTGCTCTTTTTCCGCTAAACCAACAGCAAAACCCGCCAAATCATAATCATTTCCTGTATACATTCCCGGCATTTCTGCTGTCTCACCACCGATCAAAGCGGCTCCTGCTTGAACACAACCTTCAGCGATACCTGCTACTACTTTTTCTAAACGTTCAGGAATATTTTTTCCTGTTGCAATATAATCTAAGAAATACAATGGCTCAGCCCCTTGTGCTACGATATCGTTGATACACATCGCAACACAATCAATACCAATTGTGTCATGCCTGTCCGCTTCAATAGCTACCATTAATTTTGTTCCGACGCCATCGGTTCCAGAGACTAATATGGGCTCTTTCAAGTTGAATTGACTGAGATCAAAACATCCGCCGAAACCGCCAATCGCTCCCATCATTCCTAAACGAGTTGTTTTCTTCACGTGTTTTTTGATTCGTTCTACTACTTCATAACCAGCCTCAACATCGACGCCAGCCTTCGAATACGCGTTTGCCACTGAATTAACTCCTTTTAATAGTTTTTTAAATAACTTTTAAACGAACGACACTTTTTCTGTCAATGTCATTTGATAGTGTTTTTCATAATCATAAAGTGGTGTTGGATAATCCCCATTAAAATAGGCCATACACAAGCCTGAATAAGGAGCATCAAAATTTAGGCCTATCGCATCAATCAATCCTTCTTCGCTTAAAAATGATAGTGAATCTGCGCCGATTAACGATTTTATTTCATCAATCGAATGATTTGCTGCAATCAATTCTCGCCGTGTTTGAATATCAATTCCATAAAAGCACGGATATTTCAATGGTGGTGATGCGATGCGAACGTGTACTTCTTTTGCACCTGCGTCTTTTAAAAGACTTACGATTCGACGACTAGTTGTCCCGCGGACGATCGAGTCATCTACCATAATCACTCGTTTGCCTTCAACAACACCACGGACGGCAGACAGTTTCATTCGTACTCCTTGTTCTCTCAATTCTTGTGTCGGTTGAATAAAAGTTCGTGCAATATATTGATTTTTTACTAGACCCATTTCATAGGGAATCTTTGATTGCTCCGCATAGCCGCTTGCTGCAGACAAAGATGAGTTGGGAACTCCTACTACCATATCTGCTTCAACAGGCGCTTCTTGAGCTAAAATCTTCCCCATATTTTTTCTTGCACTATGGACATTGACACCTGCGATATTTGAGTCTGGTCGTGCAAAGTAAATATATTCCATCGAGCAAATTGCTGGTTGAGTCTGTGTGGTGAACGATTCAATAGTCAGCCCTTCATCATTGATTGTAACTATTTCACCCGGCTGAACATCTTGAATAAATTTAGCTCCTACTACTTCTAATGCACAAGTTTCTGAGGCAACGACATAAGCACCATTGACCATTTGACCAATTGATAGCGGGCGAAAACCATTAGGATCTAAAGCAGCAACCATTGATTTTTCAGTTAGCATCAAATAAGCAAAGCCGCCTTTAACCGTATTCAGTGCTTCTTTCATTCGTTCGCACAACGTAGTCTTCGTACTTCTACGGATAAGGTGCATCAAAATTTCTGTATCAGAATTCGAATGAAAAATGGCTCCATTTTGTTCTAGCTCTGTCCTTAAACTTTTAGCATTGGTTAAGTTGCCGTTATGCGCTAATGCAAAATCCCCATCATAGAAGTTAAAAAGAAATGGCTGGATATTATCAACACTTCCGCTGCCGGCAGTTGCGTAACGAACATGGCCAATCGCTGCATTTCCTGTTAAAAAGCTTAATTGACGTTCATCTTTGAATACTTCAGATAACAATCCTAATCCGCGAGTTCCTTTTAATTTCCCATGATCATTGCTGACGATACCGGCCCCTTCTTGACCGCGATGTTGCAAACTGTGTAAGCCGAAATAAGTGACAGTCGCAGCATCTTGATGGCCCCAAATTCCAAAAATGCCACATTCTTCATTTAAACTTTTTGCTTCATTAAACATGGAATGGCTTCCTCCCAAACTGCTTTCGCTTGCATCGTTTCTACTTCAATCGTTTGACCTTCAGCTATGACTCTCAATAGTTTGGAATCTGTTACTTTTCCTATATGTTGAGCAGCCTTACCCATTAATTGTTCAAAATGTTGCTGATTTTCTGGCTTAATAGATACGACAAACCGTGACTGAGTCTCTGCAAAAAGATTTTCAGGCGGCATCGCTAACGAGACTTCGATTCCAAGTTCATTGTCAAAAGCAGCTTCGGTTAAAGCGATTGCCAGACCACCTTCTGAACAATCATGAGCACTTACGACTAAACCAGCTTTGATGGCAGAAAGAACTAAATCTTGATGTTTTTTTTCTGTTTCAAGATCAAAATCCATCAAGGTACCTTCAATTTTATTTTTTTGCATTTTTTGAATTTCACTACCATGAAAATCCGCCTCGGTTTTCCCGATTACATAAATCAAGTCGTCCGCTTGTTTGAACGCTTGTGTTGTGATATGAGCTATATCTTCAATTAGACCGACCATCCCAATCATTGGTGTAGGATAAATAGCTTTACCATTCGTTTCGTTATACATTGACACATTTCCTGAAATCACGGGGGTATCAAATGTACGACAGGCTTCAGCGATACCATCAGCAGATGTCCATAATTCCCAAAAGCCTTCTGGTTTTTCTGGCGATCCGTAATTTAAACAATCTGTGATTGCTAAAGGTTTGCCGCCAGAGGCAACGATATTACGCGCTGCTTCAGCTACTGCTATTTGACCGCCGATCTCAGGATTCAAATACAAATACCGAGCATTACAATCTGTCGTCATTGCTAGGGCTTTTTTGGTTCCTCGAACCCTCAAGACTGCAGCATCACTTCCTGGACGAACAACGGTATTTGTTCGTACTTGTGAATCATAAGTTTCATAAATCATTTTTTTTGACGCGATCGTCGGCTGTTTTAGTAATGCTAATAATGTTTCTGTTGCATTTTCAACCACCGGAACAAATTTTTCCATTTCTGAAAATTCTTTTATTCGCATAGGAATTTGTTTAGCATTTTCATAAACAGGTGCGTCCTCTGCTAATGCATCCACTGGCAGATTAGCGACCTCTACACCGTGATGATACAAACGATATAATCCGTCATTTGTTACTTTCCCAATGGTTACGGCATCTAATTCGTAACGGTCAAATAATTCTATGACTTCTGCTTCGTGGCCTTTTTCTACACAAAGCAACATCCGCTCTTGTGATTCAGAAAGCATCATTTCATAAGGCGTCATACCTGTCTCACGCTGCGGGACGTCATCCAAATAAAGCTTCAAACCAGAACCAGCTTTCGAAGCCATTTCTGAACTAGAAGAAACTAGACCTGCTGCGCCCATGTCTTGAATTCCCACTAAGATATCCGAATGTTCCAAGATCAATTCTAAGCAGGCTTCCAATAATAACTTCTCCATAAATGGATCCCCTACTTGGACTGCTGAACGTTGTTGTTCTTCACCTGCGGTAAATTCTTCCGAAGCGAATGTGGCTCCATGAATCCCGTCGCGTCCTGTTTTCGCTCCGACATACATGATCGAATTGCCTACACCTTTAGCCTGACCTTTTTGAATATCTTTATGATCAATCAAACCAACACACATCGCATTGACTAGTGGATTGCCTTCATAACAAGTATCAAAGGCTACTTCTCCGCCAACAGTCGGAATGCCAATACAATTTCCATAGCCACTGATTCCGGCAACAATTTCTTCTAATAAATATTTTGTTCGAAAAGTATCTAATTCTCCAAAGCGCAGCGAATCCAATAAAGCAATTGGCCGTGCCCCCATGCTAAAAATATCACGAATGATCCCACCGACACCTGTGGCTGCCCCTTCATACGGCTCTACTGCTGAGGGATGATTGTGGCTTTCGGCTTTAAAAACAACTGCTTGTCCATCACCGATATCAACGATACCAGCACCTTCACCTGGCCCTTGCAAAACTTGAGTTCCGGAGGTTGGAAACTTCCGTAAAACAGGTTTTGAATTTTTATAGGAGCAGTGTTCACTCCACATTACTGAAAAAAGTCCTGTTTCTGTATAATTTGGCAAACGTCCCAAAATTTTTTCTGAGATCATTTGATATTCGGTATCAGATAATCCCCAGCCAGCGTATATTCGTTGCTCTTTGATTTCTTCAGCAGTCGGTTCTAATTTCATCATTGATTTGCGATCACCTTTCCAAAATTATTTATTATCGAAGCAAAAAATTTCTTGCCATCTTCAGAGCCCAAAAGTTCCTCCATCGCTCGTTCCGGATGCGGCATCATTCCTAATACATTTCCAGCTTTATTCGTGATTCCTGCAATAGATTCAACACTACCGTTAATATTTTCGCCTTCATAGGTAAAAACAATTTGATTATTTTCTTTTAGTTCAGCAAGAGTCTCTTGATCGCAATAATAATTGCCTTCTCCATGGGCAACAGGAAGATGGATAATTTCATTCTTCTCATATTCAGAAGTAAATTTCGTTTGATCGTTCAAAACCCGGATCGGTACTACCTTACTGATAAATTTTAACGAATCATTTTCCCGTAATACACCTGGTAAAAGTCCCGCTTCAGTCAAAATTTGAAATCCATTGCATGTACCAAAAACCGGTTTTCCTTCATTGGCAAAGCGGATAACTTCTTCCATGATCGAAGCAAAACGTGCGATTGCACCACAACGCAAGTAATCACCGTATGAAAAGCCACCCGGCAACAATACACCATCAAAACCTGCTAAACTATTTTCATCGTATCGCACATACTCACACTCAACACCCATAACTTCTTTCATCGCCCAATGTAAATCTAGATCACAGTTTGATCCTGGAAAAACAATCACAGCAAATTTCATCTTAAACTTCCTCCGCTGTAACTATTTCATAGCGATACGTTTCCATGTTGATGTTGGCCAACAATTTATCACACACTTCTTCGATTGTCTCTTCGATAGAATGGTCCCTTTTCTCTACTTTAAGCTCAAAATATTTTCCAATCCGGATTTCTTCGATTTCCTCAAAACCCAAGCGATGAACAGCGCCTTTGACTGCTTCTCCTTGAGGATCTAAAACAGAATCCTTATACGTCACATAAATTTTTACAAAATACATGGTTATTTCCCTCGCTTTTCTAATCGGTTTAGTACTTCTTGATAAACAGGTACGATGTCTCCTAAGTTACGACGATAAATATCTTTATCTAAATGCTCGTTCGTCTTTTTATCCCATAAGCGACATGTATCAGGAGAAATTTCATCGGCTAATAAAATAGATCCATCCTTTTGACGACCAAATTCTACTTTAAAATCAATCAATGCAATCTCGATAGAATTGAATAATTCATTTAAGGCCTGATTGATTTTTAATGCCAATTGGCGTAATTGCACTAATTCTTGATCAGAGGCCAATCCTAAATAATTGATATGCGCATCAATCACCATCGGATCATCTAATTGATCCTCTTTGTAATAGAACTCAACAATTGGTTGATCAAGTACCTTGCCTTCAGTAATTCCTAAACGTTTTGAAAAACTTCCTGCAGCTACGTTCCGCACAACTACTTCTAATGGAATAATTTCTAAAGGTTGGATCAATTGTTCAGTGGATGATATTTTTTTGATAAAATGATTGTTTATTTCTTTTGTGTTTAAAAAATCAAAAATGTAAGCTGTAATCTGATTGTTAAGTTCGCCTTTTCCATTTATTTGATCTTTTTTCAGTCCATTTAAAGCTGTTGCCTGATTCAAATATTCTGCCCATACAATGGCTGGATCAGTTGTTTTAAAAAGTTTTTTAGCCTTGCCTTCATAGAGTAAAGTGTCTTTTTCCAAGATTTATCGCCCCTTTTAATCAATAATGAACCATCTTAAATCAAAATTTTCCATTTGCTCTTTTCATTTTTAGTGTAACAACCTCAAAAAAGCTTTTCAATAAAAATCGTATATTTTTAGCTATAAACACATTTAATGTTCGTGTTTAAAAATAAGATTAAAATTTTTATCTTTTCTTATAAAAGATAACGTTTACAATTATTTGAATCGGTGTTATATTTATCTCGAAAGAATTTAACGGGGGAATTGCTTATGCCAGATGCATCTTCAACAGCTCATCGTTTTCTTAATTCAATGAGCGAATGTGAGAAACAACAGTTATTCAATGCCTTAATAGGTTTAGATGCCACACATTGTGTCAACTGCAATACTAGTTTTTATTCTTATCGAAACTTAAAAAAAATTTTCCGCTCAAAAAAATCACAAGAAATGCAATCATTAACTTTTGTTAATGATCGCAATGAAAAACTAGTAATCAAACAATTTAAAGATTTTACTTTCCTGAAAAACTCTTATCGAATTGAAGTCTTAATTAACAACAAAATTTACGATTACCATTTGATTGACGAGTTTCTTAACTTGTTAACCCAACAGTTTTGCGAAGACATCTATTCATATGCCTAATAAAAAAACTCTTGCCAATGGCAAGAGTTTTTTTATTTTTATTTAATTCCGATACGATCAAAAATTGCATCTACGTTTTTCAAGTGATAGTTGTAATCAAACGCATCATCTAAATCTGATTCAGATAAAATAGCCGTGATTTTTTCGTCTTCTTCTAGCAGCGGACGGAATTGTTTTTGATGATCCCACGCATACGCAGTCTTTGGTTGAACTAAATCATAGGCTTCTTCACGCGTCATTCCTTTATCAATTAATTTCAACATTACACGTTGGCTATAGATCAAGCCGTAAGTCGCTTGCATGTTGCGCTTCATATTTTCAGGAAAAACAGTCAAATTTTTAACAATATTTCCGAAACGATGCAACATGTAATCAATTAATATCGTAGTATCTGGAGTGATGATTCGTTCGGCTGATGAGTGGGAAATATCACGTTCATGCCATAAAGCAACGTCTTCAAAGGCTGTGATTAAATGGCCACGAACGACTCGAGCTAAACCGGTCATATTTTCTGAACCGATCGGATTACGTTTATGTGGCATGGCTGACGAACCTTTTTGACCTTTTGCGAAAAATTCTTCAACTTCTCTTGTTTCAGATTTTTGCAAGCCGCGGATTTCAGTCGCAAAACGTTCAATAGATGTCGCAATTAAAGCTAAGCTTGAGAAATATTCAGCATGTAAATCACGCGGTAATACTTGTGTAGAAATTTCTTGTGGTCGAATCCCTAATTTTTCGCAGACATATTCTTCAACAAATGGCGGAATATTAGCAAATGTACCAACTGCTCCTGAGATTTTACCCGCTTCTACTCCCTTTGCAGCATGTTCAAAACGTTCGATGTTACGCTTCATTTCTGAGTACCAAGTTGCTAATTTCAATCCAAATGTTGTTGGTTCGGCATGAACACCGTGCGTCCGCCCCATCATTACTGTGTATTTATGTTCAAGAGCTTTCTCACCAATGATTGTTAAAAATTCTTGCAGATCTTGACGTAAGATATCATTTGCTTGTTTATAAAGATATCCATAAGCAGTGTCCACTACATCTGTACTGGTCAACCCATAGTGAACCCACTTGCGTTCCTCACCAAGTGTTTCAGAAACAGCACGTGTAAATGCTACGACATCATGTCTTGTTGCCTGTTCGATTTCTAAGATCCGATCAATATCAAAGCCTGCATTTGCGCGAATCTTCTCGACATCTTCTTTAGGTATTTCACCTAACTCTGCCCAAGCTTCATCTGCTAAAATCTCGACTTCTAACCAAGCTTTGTAACGATTTTCGTCGCTCCAAATATTTCCCATTTCTGCTCTTGTATATCGCGTTAACATGACAATCCCCTTTTTTATAAAAGATAAAAGAATCGATCAGATCCTTTATTTTCACAACTTACTTTTTAATCCTTTAAACAATTTAAATACTTAATGATACCAACTATTAATTCCAAGTTTCTGTTTTTTTGATATCGTCCAACGTTCGTTGGACACTCTCAGTCAATACAGTAATATGTCCCATCTTGCGTCCTTTTTTAGGCATCGCTTTTCCATAATAATGAAAATGCCACTCGGGCCATAAATCAATTAATTCATAGGTTTTCAAAAGATTTTCCCCTAATACGTTGATCATCACAGCATTTGATAATAATTTAGGTTCACTTAGCGGCCAGCCGCAAATACCTCGAATATGCGCTTCAAATTGGCTCATCGAGCAAGCTTCAATCGTATAGTGTCCCGAATTATGTGGGCGTGGCGCAATTTCATTCACATATAATGCACCTGATTTAGTCAAAAAGAATTCCACACAAAGAGTACCTATTAGTTCCACACCTTCGGCGATAACTCTAGCAATCCGACTTGCTTCTTTTGCAACTTCTGGATTTACTCCTGCTGGAGCGATTGTTTCGTGTAAAATATTATTGCGGTGAACATTTTCCACTACAGGAAAGGTCACATAATCGCCAATATTATTTCCTGCTACTTGAACAGATAATTCTTTCTCAAACGGAATCCAGGCTTCAAGCACACATGTTCCTTGGCGCAAAAGATTCATCGCCGGCGCTAAATCAGCTGTACTTTTCAATACATATTGGCCATGTCCGTCATAACCGCCGCGAGTTGTTTTCAAAACACAAGGATATCCGATGCCTTCAATGGCATCTTGAATATCTGTTGGGCTAATGATCGTAGCATAAGGCGCGATTACGATATTATTATTTTCTAAGAATGATTTTTCTAGTAAACGATCTTGACTGATTGCCAATAAATCGGTGCCTTGAGGTACGTTGGCAAAATGTTGGATTTGATTGATCGTATCAACATCAACATTTTCAAATTCGTACGTAATGACTTGTGATCGACGAGCCATTTCTTCTAAAGCCATTTGATCATCATAATCGGCAACGATATGCCAATCTGAGACTTGTGCAGCCGGACAATCTTCTGTTGGGTCTAATACACCAGTGCGAAAACCCATTTGTTTTGCGCTGATAGCCATCATACGGCCTAGTTGTCCTCCGCCCACGATTCCGATCGTAGAGCCGGGTTGTAAAGATTTAGCCAAGTTGTTCACTACTTTCTAATACAGTTTCTGTCATTTGCTGACGTTTTTTTTCTAAACGTAAAGCTATATTTTTATCATACATTGAAAGCATCTGCGCCGCAAGTAGTCCAGCGTTAGTTGCACCAGCTTTTCCGATTGTCGTTGCTGCGACCGGTACACCGCCAGGCATTTGTACAATTGATAATAATGAATCCAATCCATTTAATGCTTTTGATTGAACAGGAACACCAATAACAGGTAATGTCGTTTTCGCTGCTACCATTCCTGGTAAGTGTGCGGCACCGCCTGCACCAGCAATAATAACTTTTATCCCACGATCTCGTGCTTTTTCGGAAAAGTCGAACATTAAGTCCGGTGTCCGATGTGCTGAAACTACTTTCTTTTCATAAATTATTTCTAGTTCATCAAGACTTTGACAAGCATATTTCATTGTTTCCCAATCAGATGTACTTCCCATAATTACTGCAACTTCAGGCTTCATAAGCAGCTCCTTTCATTTCTCATTTTTATTCTATCAACCTGAAGTTTACAAGTCAAAAAATATTCGAATAATAAACTATAAAATTATTTTAATGTTCGCTTTATTGATAAAAAAAAGAAGAATGCGGTTCCCCACATTCTTTTATTTTTTGTTTCTATTATAACCATGAAAAATTAAATTCAAAATGATTGCTGATAAACTACTCATCACGATTCCATTACCTGTAAACATTTGAACTGTTTCTGGCAGTTTAGCGAACAACGTCGGCACTGAATTAAATCCTAAGCCAAAGCCGATTGAAATAGCAATGATCAATAAATTTCTTTCATCATTAAAATCAACTTTTGATAGCATCTTCATTCCTTGTACAGCGACCATACCAAACATCACTAACATTCCGCCACCTAAAACAGATTCCGGAATGACTTGTGCTAGAGCACCAATTTTAGGAAACAATCCTAAAATGACCAAAAAAATTGCCGAGAAATAAATCGGGCGTCTGTTTTTGATTCCTGACAATTGAACTAAGCCGACATTTTGTGAGAATCCTGTATAAGGAAAGGTATTGAACAAACCACCCAAAATAACTGCTAAGCCTTCCGCACGATAGCCACGTTTCAAATCATCTTCTTTTACTTCTTTTCCAACGATATCACCTAAAGCAAAATAAACTCCAGTTGATTCTACCATGCTGACAATTGAAATAATGATCATTAATAAAATAGAGAATGGTTCAAACTTAGGCGTTCCAAAATAAAAAGGTTGAGGCACATGGAACATTGGCGCATGTCCGATCGCAGATAAATCGACTTTCCCTAAAAGAGCTGCTAAAATCGTTCCACCAACTAAACCAACAAGTACAGCAATCGACCGAACAAAACCTCGTCCAAAAACTTGGATTGCCAAAATTAAACCAATCGTTACAAACGCTAATAATAGATCACTGGGATCACCGAAGGATTTGCTTGATGCGTTTCCACCGCCCATTTTTGTTACAGCTACTGGGATCAATGTCAAACCAATCGTTGTGATCACTGTTCCAGTAACGATTGACGGAAATAATTTTTCTACTTTCGAGAAGAAACCAGATATCAATACCACAAAGATTCCTGCAGCGATAATTGATCCATAAACCGTTCCAATTCCACGCGTTTGGCCAATCAAAATCAGTGGTGCTACTGCTTGAATTGCACAACCTAAAACAACGGGTAAGCCGATTCCAAAAAATTTATTGACAGTTAATTGCAGCAATGTCGCAATCCCGCACATAAAAATATCGATTGAAATCAAGTACGTCATTTGCGCTTCATTAAATCCTAAACCAGTACCGATCAAAAGTGGTACTGCCACTGCTCCTGCATACATCGCTAAAAGATGCTGCAACCCTAATACTGCTGATTTTCCGTTTCCCGTTTTGCTTGTCACGCTATGCGTCCTCCTCTAAGAAAGTTACTTGACCGTCACTCAAGGAAGCAATTCTTGCTAAAGAAACAACTGGAATGTCCATATCTTCGATCAACTGACGGCCGTCTTGGAATGATTTTTCAATCAAAATTCCGATTCCGGCAACAATTGCACCAGCTTGTTGGCACAACTCAATCAATCCTTTAGCTGCTTGGCCATTTGCCAAAAAGTCATCGACTAGCAAGACGTTATCATCTGCAGATAAAAATTTACGAGAAATAGAGATCGTGCTCGTTACTTGTTTCGTAAAAGAGTAAACAGAGGCAGATAATAATTCTTCATCCATCGTTAAACTTTTTGATTTACGAGCAAAAATCATCGGAACTTTCAAAGCTTGTGCAGCATAGACCGCCGGAGCGATTCCTGACGCTTCGATCGTCACAACTTTCGTGATTTTCTTTTCTGCAAATACTTCAGCTAAACGTTTACCCATTGCATCCATCAATTCAGGATCAACTTGGTGAGTGATAAATTCATCGACTTTTAAAACACCTTCGCCTAAAACCCGTCCATTTTCTTTGATGCGATCTGTTAATTCTTTCATTTCTTTCGTTCTCCTTCTCTTGTCGTTTTTTGAAAATACAAAAAACGCACCTCATCTGCAAAGCAAAAAAGATACGTAACCGTACGATTTTTACTTATAGTCTTGCGTTTACGGCACAAGGTAGAAACTGTCATCCATATCATGACGATATATAAGTTTAGTTTCAATGAAAATTTCATTGAAGTTTCGAAATATGAACTTTATTATAGCAGATACTTTTCTTCTGTAAACTAGAATCATTTTAAATGAGAAGAATTCTAAGCAAAAAGTTCTTTTTCTCACTTTTTTAAGCGTTTTCCTTATTTTAACATCCTTTGTAACGGTCAAATTAATTGGCAATCCGAACATTATCTGAGATGATAGAATTACTGTTAGTTTATAATTTTAAGGCAACTTCAACTACTTGCTTTAAAGCTATCTAATGAAATTTACTCTATAAATTTAAGGAGGGATTTTTTGCTTGATTACTATACAATCTCAACTGAAGGCGTTCAAAAAAGTGACCCAACAGGCAATTGGTTGGTCGTGACGGAGCCGAACGATTGGGAAAAAGACCAACTCCACCAAACTTATGATTTACCACGAGATTTTTTTATTTTAGGAGAGAAATATTTCAATGTGTCCTATTTTAAAAAATATCAGGCTGAAAATAAAAAAGTGTATTCTTTGATGATGTTTGTAAATATCCAATCTATGGATGATCCCGAGCTAACACCTTCAACGATTACGGTTTTTTTGACCCCTGACGTTTTGATCACTGTAGCTGACCAGCCACTAATCGAAGAAGTTTTGCAAAAATATCAAACAGAAATTTTCACTAAGGCGGCGCTTATTTTATACATGTTAGAAACAATCAATGAACATTACCTGATCTTCCTGCGACAACAACGTGAAATCATCGAAAGTATCAGTGATGTAGCTCCTAAAAGATCCAACCGGGATATTTTAGAAAAAACGACACATACAGAAAAGAAACTTGTCTATATCGACAATCTGCTAAACGAACAATCTAAAACAATCAATCGCTTACTAGATTCCCAGTTAGTGGCCTCTGACCGTGACTTAGCGATTCAAATTGAATTACAAACGAAACAAGCAACTGTTTCTGTTCAGATTTATCGAGAGATGTTGGGGTCGATCAGCGGATTGATCAATAGTATGATGGATAATCGATTGAATCAATTAATGAAATTTTTAAATACTGCCTCATTACTATTAGCTATGCCGACTTTGATTTTTAGCCTTTGGGGCATCAATACTGGCGGACTCTGGTGGCGACATTCAGAAATTGGTTCGATTGCAGTCGTACTATTAGCTCTATTAGTCTCGATTGTTAGCGGTATCTATCTATTCAAAAAAGATTATGATGCATAAAAAAGAAGTAACGGAAACCCCGCTACTTCTTTTTTGCAGTCTTATTTTAATTCGTTTGCTACAGAGAAGTGTCCAATAACATCTGTGATACGTTTTAAGTCTACGTTCCCGCCAGATACGACAGCAACTACTTTTTTACCATTTACGTATTGATCAACTTTTCCAGAAAGAATTGCTGCAGTCGCCAACGCGCCCGCACCTTCAACGACGATTTTAGTACGTTGGATTAAGTCTTTCATCGCTAATTCGATTTCTTCTTCCGATACAGTAACCATATCATCGACTAAACCTTCAACAACTTCGAAAGTTAGATTGCCTGGGAATTCTACTGCACATCCATCAGCGATCGTAGCTGATTCTTTGTGTCCGACTTTTTTGCCTTCACGGAATGAAGCAGTCATCCCATGAATGTTATCTGCTTGAACACCAATGATATTGATATTTGGGTTGAATGTTTTCAACGCCACTGCGATACCCGCGATTAATCCGCCACCGCCGACAGGAACGACAACTGTATCGACATCCCAGATAGAATCTAAGATTTCAAGACCGATTGTTCCTTGTCCAGCCATTACGTATTCATCATCGTAAGGAGGAATATATGTTACACCTGTTTCTTCAACGATTTTTTCACAATAAGCTTTTGCTTCATCAAAGCCTGAACCATGAAGAATAACTTTTGAGCCATATCCTTCAGTTGCTTCAACTTTTGCTTTCGGAGCAGTTTCCGGCATTACAATCGTGCTTTCGATTCCTAATAATCTAGAAGTCAAAGCAACACCTTGAGCGTGATTACCAGCAGAAACAGCGATAACGCCTTTATCTTTTTCTGCTTGTGTTAAATGAGCGATTTTATTAAACGCACCACGGAATTTAAACGATCCTGTCAATTGCATATTTTCTAATTTTAAGAAAACTTGTCCCCCAGTTTGAGCAGTCAAGAACATTGATTGAATCAATGGTGTTACACGTCCGTATTGTTTTACAACATTTTTCGCTTCATGGATATCTTCAATTGTTACAGGTAATTTTGTAAATACATCTGTCATTACAGAACATCTCCCACTTCAGTATAAGGAACATCAATTGAATCTGCTAATGCTTTAGAAACTACTTTACCATTGTAAACACTTAAACCTGATACTAATGATTCGTCTGATTTCAACGCTTCATCCAATCCTTTGACACTCACATCTTTAAGGAATGAGATATTTCCTTTTGCCAAAGCAATTGTTGCTGTTCTTGGAGTTGCACCTGGCATATTTGGAACAGCGTAGTGGATAACGCCATGTTTAGTAAATACTGGATCAGCATGGTTTGTTGGTTTGTCGATTGTTTCCACAGTACCACCTTGGTCGATTGCAATATCAACAATAACTGAACCTGGTTTCATTGATTCAACCATATATTCTTTAACTAATTTTGGTGGTTTAGCTCCTGGAATCAAAACAGTTGAGATAAATACATCTGCTTCTTTGATTTTATCTTCTAAGTTTTCAGTATTTGAAACAATTACATCAACGTTATGATCTTTGTAACGATCTTGTAATTGTTTGATACGATTTTCGTTTACTTCAAGAATGATAACGTGGCAACCAATTCCTACAGCCATATCCGCTGCATTTTCTGCTGCGTTACCGCCGCCTAAGATGACAACTGTTCCAGCTTCAACGCCTTCGATACCTGGAAGTAAGATTCCTTCACCGCCGTGTTGTTTTTCAATGTAGTATTGACCTAAGTTAACGGCACGACGACCAGCGATCGCACTCATTGGTTTTAACAATTCAAGTACACCATTGACTGAAATATTTTCTCCTGATAAAGCAGTTACGCCTACTTCCATCATTTTTTCCACACATGCTTTGTTTGCAGCTAAGTGTAAGAAGCCCCAAATAATTTGACCTTTTTTGAAATAGTGGTATTCACTTTCCATAGGTTCTTTAACTTTTACGATTAAATCAGCAGTCCACGCTGTATCTGTATCTACGATTTTACCTCCAGCTTCAACATATTGTTCATTAGTAAAGCCAGAACCTGCACCAGCATTATCGTCAACTAGTACTTCATTTCCTGCTTCAACTAAAATTTTTACATTTTCAGGTGTCATGCCTACGCGTGCCTCACCTTGTTTTGGATCTTTAATTACGCCAATTTTCACGGTAAATCACTCCTAATATATTTTATATTATTATGAAGTTCTCTTGGGAACATGTTTAATATATCACAATCACTTTTTTAAGCAATAATTGGTCTATAAGTGTTATTAATCTCTCATAGAAGATTGTTTATTATTCATTTATTTTAAAGACAATAAACAAAAAACACCTTATTATAAGGATTTATAAATTAAAATTTTATCATTTTAATTTATAAATTTCTCTTTTAAATGTTTTGACGGTGAATAAAATTGCAATCGTTATCAGATTTTTGTGTGATATCTCTCATAAGTGGGTGTCTAATATTTCTGATAACAAATGAAAACGCTCCGGTTTTTCGTTGATCTATCAGCTTTTTGCGCTTTGTGGATTTTCTAATCAAATTTTTGCTAGCGCTCATAAATGAACGACAAAAAAGCCGAGGAATTATTCCTCAGCTTTTTTATGACAATCCGGACAAAGTCCATAAACTTCTAGACGATGATTATTAACTTCGTAACCTGTTAACTTACTAGAAGCCATTTCTACATCTTCTAATCCCGGATAAAAGAAATCAACGATCTTTCCACATTCTGTACATATCGCATGATAATGACGCCGATTCGTGAAATCAAAACGACTAGCAGCATCACCATAATTCATTTCTTGTACAATCCCGATTTCGACAAATTTTCTCAAATTATTATAGACAGTCGCTACACTCATATTAGGAAAGCGGCTTTCTAATGAACGGAAAATCTCATCGACTGTTGGATGGCTGCGATAATCGATCAGATATTCTAAAATGGCATATCTCTGCGGCGTTATCCGAATTCCTTCGGCCTTTAATTCTTTGACGGCTTGGTCAACTGCCTCATTTACCATACAAGCCCCTCCTGTTTATATTATCTCTTAAAATGATACTATTATTCAGGGGGAAATACTAGGCAGATTCAAAAATTAATAACTTTCATAAACTTATTGGTTGAATTGGAACAATTCAGTCGATAAGTAGCGTTCTCCATTATCTGGCAATAACACTAATACTTTTTGATTCGAAGACATCTTTTTAGCAATTTCAATGCCAGCAAACAACGCCGCTCCCGAAGAAATACCGACTAGAATACCTTCTTTTTTAGCAATTTCTCTCGCTGTTTCCATTGCATCGCTTGCATTTACTGGTAATACTTCATCATAGATTTCACTATTTAAAATACTGGGTACAAAACCAGCACCGATTCCTTGGATTTTATGAGGACCCGGCTGACCACCTTCTAATACTGGCGATTCTTCAGGTTCCACGGCATAAATTTTCACATCTGAATACATTCTTTTTAGCTCATTTCCAACGCCTGTGATTGTTCCGCCGGTACCAACACCAGCAACAAACGCATCCAATCCATTCTTTTCAAAAGCATTAGCAATTTCTCTTGCAGTTGTTCGTTCATGAACCTTAGGATTCGCAGGGTTATCAAACTGTGCCGGGACGAACCAATCATTTTCTTCTGCGAGTTCTTTCGCTTTAGCAATTGCCCCTTTCATACCATCTGGCCCAGGAGTCAAAACAAGCTCCGCACCATAAGCCTGCATCAATTTACGTCGTTCTACACTCATTGTTTCTGGCATAACTAAAGTTACAGGGTATCCTTTAGCCGCTCCGACCATCGCCAAACCGATGCCTGTATTTCCTGAAGTAGGCTCAACAATTGCCATCCCTGGTTTTAATTTACCAGTTTTTTCTGCATCTTCGATCATACTCAAAGCGATTCGATCTTTTACGCTACCACCAGGATTAAATGATTCTAGTTTTACATAAATTTGTGCGCCTTCATCAAGTCCTAAATTTTTCAATTTGATGATAGGTGTTTCTCCGATTGTATCTAAAATAGAATTATAAATTTTTGTCATAATTATTCGCTCCATCCCTTACCATATGTAAGTACATAGTAACGAATAAATGAGATTTTTACGAGAATTTAGTATTTTTGTAATCGATACCACCTCATCTTAATTTAATTTTTATTTTTAGAAAAATCAAGATCTATTTATTAATAAATTTCCGCGTAAAAAAAGACGAGAAATAAATTCTCGTCTTTTTTTAAATTGAAATAGTATCTCCAGGCATAATTGTTACCGACTCCGAAGACCAGCCGTTGTCAGCTATCAATTGATCAACACTGATACCAAGCTGTTCAGCGATTCCCCAAACAGAATCTCCAGATTGGACTGTATACGTTTGACCACTTGATTGTGACGTCGATGTCGTCGTTGTAGTAGTTGTTGTCGTTGTTTGTGTCGAGGTAGTTTGAACTGCTGTTCCAGCTCCCGGTGTATCAAAACGTGTTAAATTATACGTTTGGATCAATGAGATCAATTTGCTAGCATAACTTGGATCTGTCGCATAACGTCCCGTTAAATAAACTGCCGCATCTTGATAACTATTTGTATGGCTTTTTCGTGCACCTGCATAATAATTACCGGTTAACAAAGTCGCATGTGCTTGGAAAGATTCAGCATAACTATTATATACAGCGAACGGTTCATTCATAGTTACCCATTGTCCATTTAGATATTCTTGCGTGCTCATCGTAACAGACGGGCCTCCGCTATATTCTTTTACTCCAAATAAATTATAATATGGCGCACTCGATAATTGTGATGATCCGAATCCAGTTTCAACTAATGCTTGTGCAACCATGATTGATGCATATAGATCATTTGATGAAGACACTTGCATTGCAGATGCTCCCAATTGCTCGATAAACGCTGATTGATTTTGTGTTTGAGCTGTTTCAGCAGCACTTACTTTTACAGTATTCAGACTGATTGCTGCTGGCGAAAGAATCATAGCTGTACCTAATAATGGCACCGTTCTTTTCGCAGCTTTCACGCGCTTAGCTTTTTGTTGCTGCTTCATATAGTTATATTTTTCTATTCGTGATTTGAATTGGTTCATTATATAGTATACCTCCAGGAATCCTCGACTAAGCTCTTATTTTCTTCCTTTTAAAGTATAAGCTAAGAATGCGATGCAAACAATTTAATCACTGTAAATTCACTAATTTGTCATTAACTCGTAATATACGTAATGAGAATGTTGTTATTTATTTTTTTCAATAGCTTGCTTTTCATAAAATTAATGAAATTTTCGATTATTACAAAAAAAGCGATAACTCCGTTTGACTGAAGTTATCGCTTTTTGTTTACATAATTAAATTATATATCTGCTATTTCATTTTGGAAAACAAGTTGACCATCTAGTAATTCAATAGCTACTTTGGTTTTAGGCAAAACTCGACCTGCAATGATTTCTTTCGCTAAAGGTGTCTCTACCTCTCGCGTAATGAATCTTTTTAGTGGCCGCGCTCCGTATTGTGGTTCATATGCTTGTTCTGCGATCCAACTTTTCGCATCTTCAGTGATTGCTAATTGTATTTCTTGGTCTTCTAAGCGTTTAGAAAGACCTTGAATGATTTTTTCAACGATTCCTTTAACGTTTTCTAAACTCAATGGTGTAAATAAAATCGTATCATCGATTCGGTTTAAAAATTCTGGCTTGAAGTGACCTCTCAATAAATTCAAAACTTGTTCTTTGGTCGCTTCAGGGATCGTCCCTTCTTCAGTCACACCATCTAACAATACTTGAGAACCGATGTTACTAGTCATAATCAAAACAGTATTTTTAAAATCGACTAAGCGACCTTTAGAATCTGTCAAACGACCATCATCTAAGACTTGCAACAAAATATTAAAGACATCTGGATGTGCTTTTTCAATTTCGTCGAGCAAAATAATCGTATACGGATTACGACGAACTGCTTCTGTTAATTGACCGCCTTCTTCATAACCAATATAACCTGGAGGTGCCCCGACCAAGCGAGAAACAGAATGTTTTTCCATATACTCACTCATATCGATTCGTACCATGTGGTCTTCTGAATCAAATAAATTTTCAGCTAAAGCTTTAGCTAATTCTGTTTTACCGACTCCAGTTGGTCCTAAGAATAAAAATGATCCTAACGGTCGATTTGGATCTTGCAAACCTGCACGAGAACGAAGAACAGCATCACTGACAGCATCGACGGCTTCGTCTTGTCCAATTACACGTTTATGCAGCGTACCGTTCAAACTTAGGAGTTTTTCACGTTCGCCTTCAACTAATTTAGTTACTGGAATACCGGTTAAACGGCCCACGACTTGTGCAATTTCGTTTTCGGTTACTGATTCTTGGACCATTCTGATATCATTTTGTTTATTTTTTTCTTCCAGTTCAGTTAATTCTTGTTCCAATTTTGGTATCGTCCCATGTCGAAGAACGGCTGCTCGTTCTAAATCATAGTTGTTTTCTGCATCTTCCAATTCATGTTTGGCTTGATCGATCTCAGCTCGTTTATTGGAAACTTCATTGACTTCTTCTTTTTCGGTTTCCCATTGAAGTTTCATCGCATTTGCTTCTTCACGAAGGTTAGCTAATTCCTCTTGTAAGTTTTCTAAACGTTTCTTGCTGGCATCATCGCTTTCTTTTTTCAAGGCTGCTTCTTCGATTTCTAATTGCATCAAACGACGAGTGACTTGATCAAGCTCTGTCGGCATAGAGTTCATTTCGACACGAATACTAGCACTGGCCTCATCGATCAAATCAATGGCTTTGTCAGGTAAGAAACGATCCGTGATATAGCGATCTGATAATGTAGCCGCCGCTACTAAGGCATTGTCATGGATATTTACTCCATGGTGGATCTCAAAGCGTTCTTTTAGTCCCCGTAAAATACTGATCGTATCTTCAACGGTCGGTTCCTTGACTAGTACTTTTTGGAAACGACGTTCTAAAGCTTTGTCTTTTTCCATATATTGACGGTATTCATCTAATGTTGTTGCTCCGATCAAATGTAATTCTCCACGAGCTAACATTGGTTTCAATAAGTTTCCGGCATCCATACTACCTTCTGTTTTGCCGGCTCCGACGATATTATGAATTTCATCGATAAACAATAAAATTCGTCCATCTGATTTTTTTACTTCTTTTAAAACGGCTTTCAATCGTTCTTCAAATTCGCCCCGGAATTTTGCTCCAGCGATCAATGACCCCATATCTAATGAAAAGACTGTTTTGTCTTTTAAATTTTCCGGAACATCTTTGCGAACGATCCGTTGTGCTAGTCCTTCCACGATCGCCGTTTTACCCACACCGGGTTCGCCGATCAATACCGGATTATTTTTAGTTTTCCGAGAAAGGATCCGAATAACGTCGCGGATTTCTTCATCGCGACCGATAATCGGATCTTGTTTTCCATTTTTAACTTGTTGAACTAAATCAACTCCATATTTTTCTAAGGCTTTGTATGTTTCTTCTTGGTTTTGCGAAGTCACACGATCTCCTCCTCGCATCTCTTCAATATTTTTTTGAATCTCTTTTTCATTGATTCCTTGTTGATTCAAATACTTCGTTAAAGGATAATTTTTTAGTTTCATTAACGCTAAGATGACGATTTCGGTTGACAAAAAGTCGTCTTGAAATTTTTCTCTTAATGAATCTGCTTCATTTAACAGATTGAATAGATTTTGACTTAAATTTTGTCCATATTGAACATTCCCACCACTAACTGTTGGGTATTCATCCAACAGATGATCTACTTCCTGTTCAAAACGATCAACATCAAGCCCAGCATCTGTATAAAAATTTCTACCAAAATGATTTGGTTGTAAAAAAATTTTCCATACATGGGCGATATCGATTTCTTGGTGGTGTCTAGTTACTGCTATCTGTTGCGCTTCAGCAATTGTTTCTTGTAAAGTCGTCGTCATTTTTTCGATATTCATAAACATACCTCCGACATTATTAATTGTTTACAAATCATAGTATATATCATTGGTCAGCAAAGGTCAAAAGATATACTCACCAAGTATTAATGTTTATTATTGGGAAGAAAAACGAAATAATGCTACAATTCTTTCATTACTAGAAAGAGAGTGATTCAATGATTTCTCGTGTGATCGGCTTTGAAAAAGGATTCCAACTGTCGAATGGAAACCATTTTGAAACATATGAAGTAATGCTTCCTAAATTAAATAAATTTGATGTAGTCGTAAAAAATTTAGCTACATCGATCAATCCTGTAGATACTAAACTTAGGCAAAGTGGGAAAGGAACCGCACAACCACATGTATTAGGTTTTGATAGTGTCGGTATTATCACTCAAATTGGTAGTGACGTTGAAAAATTACAAGTCGGTGATCGAATCTTTTTTGCTGGCACAACGACACGTTATGGCAGTTACAGTGAACAACAAATAGTGGATTCTCGAATTACTGCAAAATTGCCAAGCGACCTTTCTACTGATAGTGCTGCAGCATTACCGTTAACTTTTATCACTGCTTATGAAATGCTATTTGAAAAAATGAATTTGATTCCCGAAGAAAAACAAAATGAAGGTACACTTTTGATTATAAATGGGGCCGGCGGCGTTGGTTCAGTGGCGACTCAATTAGCTAAATGGGCTGGTTTAACCGTAGTCACTACTGCTTCTCGTAAAGAAAGTAAAGCTTGGACCGAAAAAATGGGTGCTGATCATGTTATCGATCATCATAAAGATTTGACAAAACAATTATCAAAACTAGGGTACAAGAGCTTGCCTTACATTTTGATTTTGCATTCTACAGATCGCTATTTTGATGAGATGTGCGACTTACTTGAACCTTTTGGTCATTTAGGTTCGATCGTCGGTGCTACCAAAGATTTAGATATGACAAAATTAAAAAATAAATCCGGCAGTTTCGATTGGGAATATATGTTTTCAAAAACAGATCATGATTTCAATGTCGCTTCTCAAGGAAAGATTTTAGAATTTCTTGTTGAGTTGCTTCAAGAAAAAAAAATCCAAAGTACCTTAACAAAAATAATTCCTGGTTTTTCGCCGGAAGTTTTTTATCAAGGTCATCAAATCGTTGAATCAAACGAAATGATCGGTAAATTAGTCATTCATTATTAAAAAAAGAAAGCTAACGCGAGCGTTAGCTTTCTTTTTTTACTGCTTTGATTTCATGTTTAATTTCACGTTGCTTAGTAATGAAAACGTAAACCATTCCAATCAAAAATGGCATCAAATAAGTTGCATAACGATACAACAGCAAGGATGAAACAGCATCGACTTTACCGATGACATGGCGGAACAATAATACATAAACAAATTCGAATCCACCAATCCCTCCTGGTGCTGGTAAAACACCTCCGATAATGACTGAAAAACTGATCAACGCTACCGTTAATAGTAAATCGATTTGAGGATGATCATGAACTAGGATAAAAAATGGGATACTATACCAGACAGCTAATTTAGCCATATTTGAACAAAATACGCGAATGACCGCATTTCGATCATGGATAAAGGTCTGGATCGCCTCTCTTAGTGAATAAATTTGTTCATTCAAACGATCAACGATGTCCCGTAATTTTTGCTTTTTCAAAAAACGATTACAAATACGAACAAAAAAGACTTGCGCATTGATATTTAAGCTTAGAATAAGCAAGGTTGAGATAATCAAAATCGTTACTGCAATTCCCGCGATCACCCAGACAATACCATTGGCGATTTGAGCCTGGATAGCATTACTCTTGATAAACAGAAAAAAGATTGCCCAAACGATCAATGCGATTTTGTATGTGATCATCCGCAAGGTACTCGTCCCTGTTCCTTCAGAAAACTTCAATCCTTTTTTATGATAATAGATCACTTCAGCAACAATTGATCCTGTTCCAAATGTTACTACTCGATAAAAGGTCGAGTATGCTGAGGCAAAAAAACCATCTCTAATAGTAAATTTAGGATTAAATTCACCAGCGATTGTTTTGATCGAATACCCTTCAATTATTTGACTAACTACTCCTAATACCGTTACTCCAACCAACACCGGCAATGATGTTTTTCCTAATTCAGTAAATATTTCGCCTAACGAATCACGAATCACAAAAATAATGATTCCAATCATGACTATAAATAAGCCAATATTTAAAATCAGTTTACGACTGACTGATAAATTCATTGATTTCCCTCATTTTTCATTTATTACTCTAGCCTAACATACGGTCCGCCGCAAAAAAAGAAAAAGCGCTAAGTTTCCTTAGCACTTTTTCAAAAAAATTATTTTCCGTTATTCTCAACGATTTTGACGATCACATCGACAGCTTTTTCCATTGTTTGTAATGAAACAAATTCAAAACGTCCATGCATATTTTCTGCACCAGCAAAAATGTTTGGTGTAGGTATTCCCATAAATGAGATCTTAGAGCCATCTGTACCACCACGAATTGGTTCGATCAATGGTGTGATACCCACTTCTTCCATCGCACCTTTTGCTAATTCAATCACGCTCATATCTTTTTCAATGATTTCACCCATATTATAATATTGATCATACATATTGATTTCAACACGTTCTTGATCAAATTGACTATTCATTTTTGCTTGAAGATCGGTGATGATTTGTTTACGTTCTTCAAATTTATCACGGTCATGGTCACGAATAATGTAAGTCATTTTTGCTTCTTCCACATTACCGTCTAAGGCTAATAAGTGGAAGAATCCTTCACGACCTTCAGTTTTTTCAGGACGATCTGCTTCTGGTAGTTGATTGTGGAAATCGATTGCCATTTGCAATGCATTGATCATGGTATTTTTAGCTGTTCCTGGATGAACATTCTTACCATACATAGTAATTTCAGCTTGGGCAGCACTAAATGTTTCGTATTGCAATTCACCGATTGGTCCGCCATCCATTGTATAGGCAAAATCCGTATTGAATTCTTTGACGTCAAACTTATCTGCGCCGATACCGATTTCTTCATCCGGACCAAAACCAACTCGTACTTCCCCGTGTTTGATTTCTGGATGTTTAATCAAATATTCCATCGCTGTCATGATTTCAGCAATCCCCGATTTATCATCTGAACCCAATAACGTTGATCCATCTGTTGTGATCAATGTTTGGCCTGAATAATTTTTTAAGTTAGGAAAATCTTTGGTATTTAACGTGTATTTTCCATCAGCGTCTAATTTAATCGTTGATTCGCCATCATAGTTTTCAACGATTTGAGGATTTACTCCTTTTGCATTGAAATCAGCTGTATCCATGTGAGAGATAAAACCGATCGTCCGCGCTTCTTTATCTAAATTACTTGGTAAAGTTGCAATGACATAGCCATTTTTTTCATTATAAGAAATATCGCTCATACCGATTTCTTCTAATTCTTTCATCAACTCATGTGCAAAAGTAACCTGTGTTTGTGTTGATGGCGTGGTCGTACTTGTTGCATCTGATTGAGTTTCTGTTTTCACGTAGCGTAAAAAACGCGGTAATAAATTTTCGTACATTTTTCTCTCTCCTTTAATGCTGTTTATTTAAATGAGAATGGATTGGTCGATGTTTCAGAAATAAAGAAATCAACGCTCCAACCTTCTTCATTTTTCCATTGTTCAAATAGTTCCACCATTTTTACTTTGCATAACGACTCAATATAATGACCTGGATCAATTACTAACATGCCCGTTTCCTGCATATCATGGGCCGTATGATAATAGACATCGCCTGTGATATAAACGTCGGCCTCCGCGGCTAAAGCATTGCGATAAAATTTCTCGCCACTGCCCCCGCAAATCGCAACTCGTTTAATGGTTTCTTTTTCTTTGTGCGGATAAACGACGCGCAAACCAGATAAATCAAACGTCTTTTTGACTTTTTGAATAAATTCTTCGGTCGTCAACGCTTGTTCCAATTCACCCACTCGACCGATACCATAGGTTTGCGTTAGATTATCTAAAGTATAAACATCGTAAGCTGGTTCTTTATATGGATGTGCTGCGAGCATTGCTGTAATAATTTGTTTTTCTTTTGTTTCTGGAAAAATCACTTCGATTTTACTTTCTTGGACTTGTTCCGGAACATTTACTGAACCGATTGTAGGATTTGCAGCCGTTTCAGGCGTAAAACGTCCCGTTCCATTGATAGTAAAAGACGTAGCATGATAATTCCCTTGTTCTCCTGCCCCAGCTGTTGATAATACTTCGCGCATTTTTTTTGCTTCTGTTTGTGGCGTATAGACAGCAAGCTTTTTCATTTTTACTGTGTGTGTCGGAATCAGATAGCTTGTATCCTTTACGGCTAAAAGCTCACAAAACCAATCATTCAATCCATTATCGATGATATCCATATTCGTATGGGCTGCATAAACCGCAATATCATGTTTAATCAGTTCTGCATACATATTTGTTTGGATATCGTCTGTGACTAACCGATCGATAGGCCGAAAAATCGGCGGATGTTTTACTATCAGTAAATCAATCTTTTTTTCGATTGCTTCGGCAACGACGGCTGGACGAACATCTAAACTCATCATGATTCGCTCAACTTGTTTGTTCAAAGTACCGATATGCAGGCCAACTGGGTCGCCGTCTTCTGCTAGCCATTCTGGACAATAATCATTAAAACGTTGAATAAATTCAATCCCTTGCACTGGCAATTACCTCCTGGATCCACGTAATTTCTTGTTCTACTTCTTTGATTTTATCAGCCACATCTTGATCGCTGCGTTTTAGACTTACTAATATTTTTTCACTTTTGATCAATTTGTGCTGCCATTTTTCAATAAAAATCTGATTTTTTTCTTGTAATAATCGTGGACCAAAAAATAACTCTTTTAATGAATAGGTGGTGGCGGCAGTATTTTTTTCAGCTACGATAATTTCATAAACTTTTTGATTTTCTTCAAGGATTGATTCAGCGATAATCGTATAACCTTCTTGAACTAACCATTCACGTAATTGGCGTTCCCCAACATTTGGTTGTAAAATCAAGCGTTCATTACCAGATAGGCGTTGCTGTTCTTTTCCTCGTTGTAAAATATCTCGAATCAAAACACCGCCCATACCACAGATAGTGATTGCTGATACCTCATCCGCTAAAGTGACTGCTTCTAGGCCATCCGCTAAGCGAACATCGATTTTATCTACTAAACCATTTTTGGCTACTTGACGTTTGGCTGATTCAAAAGGACCTTTAACTACTTCACCGGCAATTCCGTATGAAATTTTATTTTGTAACATCAAAGCGACAGGCAAATAAGCATGATCAGAGCCGATATCTGCCAGTCTAGCTCCTTGAGGTACATATTCTGCAGCTTTTTGTAAACGCATTGATAAGTCTTTGGCATTCATTTAATCCACATCCCATTTTTAATTATAACACTCATTAAAAAAAAGCCCCCTAAAAAAGAGCAAAATGATAGCGCTTTTTAATAGGGTGTTAGCTTTTTTCTTAGAAAAATTTCTTTTTTTTAACCATTTCGGCGATTTTCACCAACCACCCAAACTTCTCTACTTAAATATCGAACGCGCTCCATGATCCGTTTTGCTTTTAACGGTTCCTCATCGCCGCGCTGTGTAACGGATAGATGTTGCTCCAATTGATTCATATTGAAATTCGATGAAAAAAAGGTCGGTAATTGTTCTTGCATCCGATGTTGTAAAATGACACCTAAGACTTCATCGCGAATCCAAGCGCTCATCGAATCGGCTCCGATATCATCGATCATTAAAATCGGCGCTCGCTTGACTTCATCTAATTTAGGACCAACTTTATCATTTGAGATCGCTTGTTTCATCTCGCCCGCAAATGTTGGAAAATGAATCAAGGTTGTTTCAAAACCCTTAACAGCTAATTCGTGGGCAACCGCACCTAATAAATACGTTTTACCTACACCGAAATCCCCAACTAAATAAAGTGCCTTATGAAAATTTCTAGGATTCTCTTCGTATTGATTGATGAAATCCAAGGTTGCTTCTAATGCTTCACTTCGACCCGAGGTCACTTCAAAATTACGGATGGAAGCTTTACGAATATCTTTTGGCATATCAACAGAATTCACCCGATTGCGGATCTCTTCTTCACGTTTGCGGCGAAGCAAGTCATCTGTCGGCACATACGTCACATCGATAAAGTGAAAATTCAAACTCAATTGCGGCTCATAGCCTGGTGCGATCATCGTCGGATCTGAATTCAAATATTTTTTCTTTTCTTGGACGAATTCGTATAGTTTTGCAAAAGACTTTTCAATGTCTTCTTGCGTCAGTTTTGCTTTATGCACTTCGATGAATTGATTCACGTCCGGATCAGCTAACACTTCTTCCATCATTTGTCGGTAACGACCATCGACACCGCGACTTTTAATGATGCGATTTAATTCTTTTCCTACATCTTCCATTAATCGTCACCTTCTTTGTTTAAATATGCTGCTAATTTACGATTCAGCTCAGCTTCCTTTTCAGGGCTGAGTTTTGTTTCTTTTGGCGGTTGTTTGATATGTTCAGGCAGTGCCTCTTTTCGGCCGGCTCCTCTTTTTTGATAACTTGGCCGACTCGCTTGCGGTTTACGAACAAGCTTTTGATTGTTTTCTCGAACATGATTAATCGCATCTTCCGGCGTTGCGATTTTCTTTTGGGCCCAATCATTAGCAATCGCATTGAGATAGTTCGCATTGATCACTGCTTGATTTTGGATGACTAAAATATAATTGATGATGATATTGATCACACTCTTCGGTAATAGATTCCGACCAATCAGTTCTTCTAATAAACGGACTTCCGTATTTGTCTCAAAGCCGCCTTTTTCACGTTTGATAGCTCTTAAAAAAGTAACTGGCGCAATTTTTTTACTTTGAGCAATAATTTCTGTTTCTTGGGGTGAAAAATTATTTTCAGCACTCGTTGATTTCTCAGTAGACTGTTCGTTCACCTTTGTCGCTTCTGCTGCAACATTCGGCCGTTTTTCTTTGTTCATCAATTGACGTAAGTAATTAAAGTTCAGGCCATTTTTTTCACCCGCACTTGCTTTAGCTACATATTCAGCTAAGTCAAGTTCGTTCAAACCATAAAGTGTTTGAAAAGTTTGTAGTTTTTCTCGTTCTTCAATCGTTAAAATCAAATTGAATCGGCGCAATTGTTGACTGAAAAGCGACCAGTCAAAATCACTTTTTTCTGTAAAATCATCTTGGGTTTGTTCTAGGATCTCACTCTGGCTAGCAAAGGCTTGTTCATCTAAACGATAGACTTCTCGAAAGCGTTTAGTAATATTTTGGGCTTCAGACCTATCGATCATTTTAGGTTTGAAACGTTCAACTAAACGCCCATAGCGACGTTTGCCGATTTTATCCATCAATAAATAGGACATTAAAGGATCTTGGAAAAATTTTTCCGGCGTTAATGGCGCACGCAAAACATAAAGTAATTGCATCCCTAATTCCGGGTCTTCCTTTTGATACGTTTCTAATAACCCGATACCTTCTAAGTGTTCCCGTGCTTTTAAAAAGTGCATCAACCCAGTATCGATTGCGGATAAAAGATCAGCGTGCATAAAACTAGCGCTCATCCCTTCTGCATCAATATCACTTTTCATTGTAAAATAAACACTTAATGCAACACTACCGATAATCGGTTGGTATAAATACACTAAGGCATCACGCTTGCTTTCATCGAGCTGTGGCTCACCATAAACAGTGTAAAAGGTGCTAGGTTTTAATTCTTCTGCCACAAAAAAGCCTCCTAGTCATTATCTGTTGATTTTGCTTTATCAACAATTTCTTGTAATTCTTTCAAAAAGACGGACATATCTTTGAATTGTCGATAAACACTTGCAAAGCGGATATAGGCAATCTCATCAACATTCATCAAATCTTCCATAACAAATTCTCCGATTTTACTCGTTGGCATTTCATTTTCTCCCATGCTGCGTACACGATTTTCAACATGATCAACGATTTGTTCCATCTGCTCCATCGCAACTGGGCGTTTTTCCGCTGAACGAATAAGTCCGCGTAAAATTTTATCACGGCTGAACTCTTCACGATCACCATTGCGTTTTACTACTAATAAAGGAACGACTTCGATTCGTTCAAAAGTTGTGAAACGAAATCCACAATTTTCGCATTCTCTACGACGACGGATCGCACGTCCATCGTCCGTTTGTCGGCTATCGATCACTCGAGAATTATTATGATTGCATTTTGGACAACGCATATTCTCCCCCACACTTTCTTGACTATTTATAAATTCACTTTAATTTGTGAAAATTGATTTGTTCATTCATTTTTTATTCCACAAATAACCTTTTATTACTTCTGGTTATTCGTTTATATAACAAGAGTTTACCATAACAAAGCGACTAAAAAAAGCGTCGTACTGCTACGACGCTTAATTCTTTAAGAAACAAATTGATTTTTGATCAGCCAATCGATAACTTGTTTTCTCAATTGTTCGAGAGAGCCGCAATTATCAAAAATAATCTCTGCTTTTTTCTTTTTCATTTCCAATGACATCTGACTGTCGATCCGTTTTTGTGCATCTGATTGTGATAGTAAATTGCGTTTCATCAAACGTTCCAACTGATATTCGGGAGTAACATAAACAACGGCTACCGCATCCATCAACTCTTCATAACGTCCTTCATACAATAAAGGAATATCTACGATCACTAAATTGCTGAGTGACTTAGCATCGATTGTTTGTTGTGTGATTTCTTTACGTATGAAGGGATCCAGTACGTGATTTAATTGTTGGCGTTTTTGCTCATCGTGAAAAACGAGATCGCCTAATTTTTTTCGATCTAATCGGCCGTCAGCTTGCAAAATTGCTGGACCGAATGTATCGATCAAAGCTGCTAACCCCGGTGTCTTAGGTTCAACAACTTTTCGAGCGATCAGATCACCATCAACGATTGGAAATTGTCTTTCGGCAAAAATTTTTACTACAGTCGACTTTCCGCTTGCGATTCCGCCGGTGATTCCTAGTACAAAACTCATCGCTTTCTATCCTTTCGACTCGTTTAATTTTTGACAATGCGGACAAAGATGGGTACCGCGTTGAGCTACTTTGATTTTAATGATCGGTGTCCCACAGCGGGGGCAAGGCGTACCTGTTTGTCCATAAACATGTAATTCCTGTTGGAAATGACCTGCTTCGCCCAAAGCGTTTAAATACGTACGAATCGTTGTCCCGCCAGCTTCTTTAGCTTTTGCGATGACTTCAATAATCGCTTCGCGTAATTCAGCAACTTCCTTGGGTTTCAATGTATTTGCTGGACGTTCTGGGTGGATTTTAGCTAGCCATAATACTTCATCGACATAAATATTGCCTAGCCCAGCAACGATTTTTTGATTTAGTAATAGCGGTTTGATCATTGTCTTCGCTTTCCCTAAGTTTTTTGCGAATTGATTTAACTCAAAGTCTTCCTCAGTCGGCTCAGGTCCTAGCTGTGACAATCCTTTATACTCTTTTGCAGTTCCTTTTTGTAATAACGCCATTCTACCGAATTTTCGAACATCATGATAGATCAATTCTGTCCCATCTGTAAAAATAAAACGAACATGGCTGTGTTTGTCTAGCGGCGTTGCCTCTTTGAAAAATTCATATTTCCCTTCCATTCTCAAATGAGAGACCATCTCATAGTGAGTAAATTCAAAAATCAAATATTTTCCTCTGCGCGTTACTGTTTCGATCGTTTCGCCAACTAATTGACGATTGAAAGTTTCTACTTCGGGAAATTCAATCATCCGCGGCCAATAAACATCGACTTTCGCGATTGTTTTGCCTGTTACTAATGAAACCAATCCTCTTCTTACTGTTTCCACTTCAGGTAATTCTGGCATTCTCTACACGTCCCATTCTATCTAAAAATAGTCATTCGTAATACCGACTGGAAATTTATTTAAACTAGTTGCTTTGAAACGGTATAAAAGAAGCTGGAATCTCTTCCAGCTTTTTTCTATTTCGCTTCGTACCACGTTTCGCCCCAATTACTATCGGTTAACAATGGCACATCTAATTGTACCGTATTCTCCATGACATCTTTTACTAATTGATCCAATGCTTCTAATTCACTTTCAGGAACTTCAAATACTAGCTCATCGTGAACTTGTAACAACATCGTTGCTTGTAAATCAGATTCTTTTAGTCGTTTGGCCATTTCGATCATCGCCAATTTCAATATATCGGCCGCACTGCCTTGGATTGGTGTGTTAATAGCCGTCCGTTCAGCAAATGACCTTACATTGAAGTTTCGTGAATTGATATCGGGTAAATAACGACGACGATTATACAGTGTGGCTGCATAGCCTTTATCTTTGGCTTCTCTGACACTTTCTTCCATATAACGTTTTACATCCGGATAGTTTTCAAAATACGTATCAATGTATTCTTGTGCCGCTTTACGTGTGATTCCTAAATTTTGCGACAAGCCATAATCAGAGATCCCATAAACGATCCCGAAATTTACCGCTTTAGCATTGCGCCGCATATTAGGTGTCACCTCAGCTTCAGAAACGTTGAAGACCCGCATCGCCGTACTTGTATGGATATCCATTCCATCACGGAAAGCTTGCTTCAAATGTTCATCGCCTGAAATATGCGCCAATACTCTCAATTCAATTTGTGAATAATCCGATGAATAAATCAACCAATTTTTTTCTCTCGGTACAAAGGCTTGACGGATCTTGCGTCCTTCTTCTAAACGAATCGGAATATTTTGCAAGTTAGGATCTACTGAACTCAAACGGCCGGTTTGAGTTAGAGTTTGGATATAGCGCGTATGGATCTTGTTGTCTCCTTGGATCACTTTCAACAAGCCTTCAACATAAGTAGATTGAATTTTTGCTAATTGACGATAATCTAAAATATGCTCAACAATTGGTGCTTGTTCTTTTAATTGCTCTAAGACATCCACTGCTGTCGAATAACCTGTTTTTGTTTTTTTTATTACTGGAAGATTCATTTTTTCAAATAAGATCACACCTAATTGTTTCGGTGAATTGATATTGAATTCTTCTCCAGCTTCTTGATAGATTCGTTGTTCGATCTCTTGAAGACGTTTTGAAAATTCTCCCCGCATTCCTTGTAAACGTTGAGCGTCGACTGTAATCCCAGCAATCTCCATTTCAGCTAAAATCCGTGAAAGCGGCAATTCCATTTGATAAAATAATTTGTCTTGTTGTTTCTCTTCTAATTCTTTTTCCAACTTTTCACTCAGAAACTGGATTGCTTTGATTTTACGGGCTAAATGACCATAAAAAAGTTCTGGATCTTCGGGTAAGCCTTTTTTAGCTCCTTTACCGTATACTTGTTCATCTGTTTGGATTTCTGTATAACCATAGTATTGAGAGACTCCTGCAATATCATTGCTATTGTCATTTGTATCTAATAGATAGGCTGCTAGTAAAACATCAAAATTAATCCCTTCTGTTTTACCAATGTAACGATTCAGCGCCACATATGTCCGTTTGGCATCATAAACTTTTTTACCATTAGACTGCTCCAACCATTTTTTAAAGGCTGCATTTTCAAATAAAGCCAATTCATCCGTCACATAAATTTTTTCTTTAGTTCCCCAAGCGACAGCTACGATATCTGAAAGATGGTAATTATCTTCTAACATCTCTACATATAGAGCTGCATCTGGTTCAAACATTGATGTATCAAACTCATTGACTACCTCAAAGACGATATCTTCTAGTTCGACTTCTTCTTCCACGTTCAGTTTGCTAAGAAAACCTTTGAAATCCATTTCCTTATAGAAAGGAATCAATTTATCTAAATCTTTTCCATGGTAAGCTAATTCATCGATTGAGATCTCGACTGGGGCATCTACTGCGATTGTCGCCAATTCCTTGGAAAGAAATGCCTGTTCTTTATCGTTGATCAAGTTTTCTTTCATTTTACTTTTCTTTAGTTCATCGATGTTTTCGTAAACACCTTCGACACTGCCAAATTGTTTCAATAATTTAATTGCTGTTTTTTCGCCGACTTTTGTCACACCAGGATAATTATCCGAAGTATCCCCTGCTAAACCTTTCATGTCAATGATCTGGTTTGGTGTTAATCCATCATACTTTTCAGCCACATGTGCTGGTGTATAAGATTCGATTTCACTAACACCTTTGACTGTGATATCGACTTTCACTTTATCAGTGGCTAACTGAGTTAAATCTCGATCTCCTGATAAAACGACCACATCAAAACCTTGAGCTTCTGCACGATGAGCCAATGTTCCAATAATATCATCAGCTTCATAATTTTCCAGCTCGTAATGTTTAACGCCTAAACCTACTAATAACTCTCGTAAATAGGGCATTTGTTCTCGGAATTCTCCCGGTGTTTTTGAACGGCCACCTTTATAATCTGAATACATTTCTGTTCGAAAAGTTGTTTTGCCTGCATCAAAAGCAACTAAAACGTGCGAGGGCTGCTCACGGTCCATGACATTTTCGAACATATTATTAAACGCATAAATGGCATTTGTATGTAAGCCATTTTGATTTTTGAACCGCTCCAAAGAATTGTGTAACGCAAAAAAAGCACGGAAGGCCACGCTATTTCCGTCAACCAGTAATAATTTATTTTCATTCATAATTTCGACTCCTAGTCTCATTCCTAATTTAAGGCATCTATTTTAACTTTTCGTTTGTCTAAATCTCCACGTTTTATTTTAACAAAGTATCACTTGAAAAGAAAAGATTGAAACTGCTTTATTCAGTTATTCTTGAAAAATAAGGCAAAAAAATAGAGGCGATCGATCGCCTCTATTTAGTATTACCAAAAATTCTTAAGAATGAAATGAACAAATTGATGAAATCTAAGTAAAGACTCAAGGCCATAAATACCGCGGTACCATTTCCAGCTTGACCATTTGAACTGATATAGATTTTTCTGACCATTTGATTGTCATAGGCAGTGATCCCAGACATGATGACTACCATCAAAATCGAAATAAAGAAATCCACCGCACTGCTTTGTAAAACAAAAATATTTAACAGCGTGGCAATGATGATCCCAAATAAACAACTTAGACCCGCACGACCGATTCCTGATAGATCTCGTTTGGTAAACGAACCAATCAATGACATTACTAAGAAAGTTGCGGCAGCTGTTACAAAGGCTTGCGTAACTGTCCCTAGATCATACATGGCTAACGTTACTGCTAACGTCAAACCATTAAGCGCTGAATAAACAACAAATCCGCCGATAGCCAGTGTTGGATTTTTTTGAGCTTTTACACCTAAGAAAATAACCAAAGCCATTTCAGCGATCCATAATCCCCAAAAGCCTAAAGGAAAATGATTGATAAAATTTGATACTTGATAAATCCATGGTCCTAAAGCCATATATGAGATCACAGCACTGATACCAATTCCTAAAGCTAAAAAGGCATAAATTTTTCCGTAAAAACGGTTCAAACCATATACTTGTGTTTCTTGATTATTCATTTATATCATCTCCTATTGGATGTGGCTGATGTGGCTGCGGTGGCTTCACCATAACAACCGCATCTAAGATACGTTTCTCTTCATTATCTGTGGATTCGATAGCTTCAACAGAAATGGTAACAACATCTTTCATTTTATCCACTTTGATCACTTCGAACTTAAAGGTCAATGTTTCATAATGAAAAACAGGATCAATAAAATTGATCGAAAAATTCACAACGTGGGAACCCGGTCCTGGTAAATGTTTTGAAATCGCACTCGTAATGATCCCCATCAACATCACTGATGGCACAAGTGGTTGTTCATATTCGGTGTTTTTAGCGTAATCGTGTTGGATATATAAAGGATTGGCATCATTCGTTAATCCTAAATACAAAAGAATCTGATTGTCTTCAATGGATTCTGTTAACGATAACGAGTCACCTTCCTCGATTTCATCAATCGTTTTTCCAATTTTCCGAGACTTCATGTTATACAAATTTATTCCCTCCGTATATTAGTTATACTACTGATTATTTTAGCAGAAAGTGTTAAAAACACAAGCGCGGGTCTTTTGAAGTTTTAATTTTTCTAAAGTAATCTTCATTTTTCATTAAAAAAGACTCGATGATTTCATCGAGTCTTTTAAAAGTATCATCTGCAATTATAATACGTTACGAGTCGTATTGCTTAATAAATCTTCATACGCACGTTCAAATTTTTGAACATCGCCGGCACCCATAAAGATAACAACAGCATTTTCATGATCCAATAATGGAGACATGTTTTCTTCTTTGATGACTTGGCCGCCTTTTTGGATCTTCGCGCCTAAATCTTCAATTTTTACATCGCCAGCTGTTTCGCGAGCAGATGAGAAAATATCACAAAGATAAACTTTATCTGCACGATCCAACGCTTCAGCAAAATCATCCATCAAGGCGATCGTACGAGTGAACGTATGTGGTTGGAAGACAGCGATCAATTCTTTTTCAGGATATTTTTGACGAGCGGCATCAATCGTCGCTTTGATTTCTGCTGGATGGTGCGCATAGTCATCCACGATTGTCATATCAGCGACCGTTTTTTCACTAAAACGACGTTTGACACCAGAGAAAGTCAACATTTCTTCACGGACTTGATCCATATCTAACTCTTCAAAGTACGCTACTGCGATCACTGACAAAGCATTTAAGATATTGTGTTTGCCAAATGACGGAACTGCAAAACGACCAATGAATTTTTCATTATGATAAACATCAAAAGCAGAGCCATTGGTTGTACGAACGATGTTGCGGGCTTGAATATCATCATTTGCAGACAAACCATAGTAGTAGATTGGAACATCTGCTTTTAATTTACGCAAGTATTCATCGTCACCATAGGCAAAAATACCTTTTTTGACTTGAGATGCCAACGTTTGGAAAGCATCGAAAACATCGTCGATACTCTTGAAATAATCAGGATGATCAAAATCGATATTCGTCATGATTGAATAATCAGGTGAATAAGCTAAGAAGTGACGTTGGTATTCACAGGCTTCAAAAGCAAAGAATTTGGCATCTGGAACACCATGACCTGTACCATCACCGATCAAATAACTTGTTGGAGCTAAGCCATTTAAAACATGCGCTAATAAACCAGTCGTACTTGTTTTTCCATGAGAACCAGTTACAGCGATGCTTGTATATGGTTGAATAAATTTGCCGATAAAATCATGATAACGAATGATTTCTAGGCCTAATTCTTTGGCACGAGCGATTTCTTCATGTGTATCTGGAAACGCATTTCCTTGAATGATCGTCATACCTTCTTTAATATTGTCTTTACTAAATGGCAAAATAGTAATGCCGGCTTTTTCTAAATCGCGTTGAGTGAAGAAATAATTTTCAACGTCAGAACCTTGTACATTGAATCCTTTTTCATGTAAGACCAATGCTAGAGAACTCATCCCTGATCCTTTGATTCCGACAAAATGATAAAGCATATCTTTTTTATTCATCTAATCCTCTTCCTTATATGTACAAAATTGATTGCGGTTCACATTATCATATAAAAAGACAAAAATAGCAATCTTTTATCCTCCAACTAAGACTGGATTCTTCTACATTTCAATTGTCTTCAAAAATTTCAGTCTTCCTTGACAACTTCCGCAAACATAGCGGGCGGTATTGATTTTACGTCGACGTTTGATTTCTTGCTGACACGTTTGGCAACGATACACTTGATAAAGTGACGTACTAAGCGGCGGTGTAAAACGAGAACCGCCTACTAACTTGAGCAACTGTTTAAATTCCCTATCTTTATGTTGATAGCCGCGACCTGTGATATGCAAATGGTAATGACACAACTCATGTTTGATCACCCTGATCAATTCTGGCTCGCCGTATTTTTCATAGACCAATTGATTAAAATCTAAATCATGGCTGGTCAGATGATAACGACCGCCCGTCGTTTTTAATCGCGAATTAAAACTTGCTTGATGACAAAATGGCTGGTGAAAAGATTCTCGCGAAATCTTTTCAACCAAAGCCTGTAATTCTTGATTAGTCATTTTTCTCACTTTGGATCATCGTTAAGCTGATACGTCCTTTTTTCACATCGACAGCCTCGACCCAAACAGTCACAACATCACCGACAGAAACGACATCGGTTGGATGTTTGACATAATTTTTACTTAACTTAGAGATATGGACTAAACCATCTTGTTTCACACCAATATCTACGAAAGCCCCAAAATCGATCACATTACGAACGGTGCCTTGCAATTCCATCCCCGATTTTAAATCTTCCATCGATAAAACATCTTGACGAAGTAATGGTGCTGGCATTTCATCCCGCATGTCTCGCCCTGGCTGTACCAATGCTTGCAACATATCTTTAATCGTTTCTTTCCCGATTTCAAATTGCGCTTGCAAGTCACTGACTTGCAGTTCATTGATTTTCGCAGTCGCTTCATCAGAACCTAGCGCTTTTAAATCTACATTAGCCAACGCTAAAATTTCTTTCACACTAGTATAACTTTCCGGATGGATCGCTGTATTATCTAAAATATTTTTTGCATCAGGAATTCGTAAGAAACCAATGGCTTGTTCGTAAGCTTTTGGTCCTAAGCGGGGAACTTTTTTCAATTGTGGCCGCGAAGTGAACGCACCATTTTCTTCCCGATAGTTCACGATATTTTGAGCAGTAGTTTTATTTAAGCCTGAAACATATTGTAGTAACTGCGGACTTGCAGTATTCACATTGACACCGACTTGGTTGACCGCTGTTTCAACAACGAAATCTAAACGTTCTGATAAATGTTTTTGTGAGACATCGTGTTGATATTGACCGACACCAACTGCTTTAGGATCGATCTTAACCAATTCAGCTAATGGGTCTTGCAGACGCCGAGCGATACTTACAGCACTGCGTTCCTCGACATGTAAATCAGGAAATTCTGTTCGCGCAATATCACTGGCTGAATAAACCGAAGCTCCCGCTTCATTGACAATTACGTAAAAGACTTCTTGTTCAACTTGTTTCAGCTGTTCAGCCACAAATAATTCTGATTCACGGCTGGCTGTACCATTCCCGATGGCAATCATTTGGACTCCATGTTTCTTGATCAATGCTTGTAACGCGGGACCAGCTGCTTGGCGTTTGGCTTGAGCTGCTGGTTTATGCGGATAGATCACTTCGATTGCTAAGACTTTTCCAGTCTCATCAACCACTGCTAATTTACAACCTGTCCGATAGGCTGGGTCAAATCCCAAAACGACTTTGCCCTTCAACGGTGATTGCAATAATAAATTACGAAGATTTTCGCCAAAAATATCGATTGCTTGTTCATCTGCATTTTCAGTCAATTCATTTCGGATCTCACGTTCGATTGCTGGACCAATAAAGCGTTTATAGCTATCTTTATAGGCCTCGCGAATAAATTCAACCGTAATCGAACGATTATTGGTAACTAATTGACGCTCTAAATAATCAGCGATTCTGTCTTCTTCGATAACAATCGAAACTTTTAAGATTTCTTCTTTTTCTCCGCGATTAGAGGCTAATACACGATGAGAAACCATTTTATTGATTGGTTCTGCAAAATCGTAATACATTTCATAGACTTCTTTTTCATCTTTTGCTGCATCTTTGACTTTGCTTTGATAAACCCCATTTTTCTTCGTGTAGTTGCGGATCCATGTTCGATAATCAGGATTATCACTAATTTGTTCAGCAATGATCTCATGGGCGCCTTGTAAAGCAGCTTCCGCTGTTGTTACTTCTTCACTGATAAACTCAGCAGCCTTAGCAAAAACGTCACCTGATTGAGGAAAGCTCAATAAATACTCAGCTAGAGGTTCTAAGCCGTTCTCTTTGGCAATCGTTGCTTTCGTCCGTCGTTTTTGTTTATATGGACGATATAGATCCTCTACTTTTTGAACTTTAACCGCTCCTTGAATCTTTTTCGCCAATTCTTCAGTTAATTTTCCTTGTTCATCAATTAAACGTAACACTTCTTGTTTACGTTTTTCTAAGTTCTCTAAATAGTTATAACGTTCTTCGATTTCACGAAGTTGAACTTCATCCAAACTGCCTGTCATTTCTTTACGATAACGTGCGATAAATGGAACAGTATTACCTTCAGATAATAATTTCAATGCCACATTGATTTGCTGTGGTCGATAAGCTGACAATTCTTTGTTCAGCAGTTGAATGATTTCTTGATTTAAGCTTTCTGCCATTTCATTTCCTCATTTCATCCAAAATCTTACCTATTTTATCATATTTTCTAATAGATTGCTTCTCTTAGAAAAGTAAAAAACCTTTACTTTCAATCAAGTAAAGGTTTTTGCTTCAACGCAAAAATTTCCTTTGATGCAAAAAATTAGGCAATTCAGATAAAAATAAACCGGTCAAAGTCAGTAAAATTCCTAAAAGACTCTTTACGTGCAAAGGTTCTTTTAAAATCAAGACAGATGCAAGTGTCGTGAGCATAGGGATTGTATAAATATAAACAGCTGCGCGAACCGCTCCTAAAGTCTTGACTGAAAAACCCCAAGTCACAAAGCAAATAGCTGAGGCTCCGACACCTAAAAAAATCAAGTTCAAAAGATTTTCTGGAACCCAAAGCCTCGAGAGATTCAGCGAATCAACCGAAAAGAACACTACTGGAACCATAAACAATAATCCGTATAAAAAAATCTTTTGGGTTGCAAAAAATGGATTGTAACCAAAGTGACCGATTTTATTTAAAATCAGTGAATAAGCGGCCCAACAGACAGTCGCTAATAAGGCTAACCCATCACCGATTGGATTGACGTTCAAAGTTCCTGAAAAACTAATTAATGCAACACCGGCCATCGAGCAAATAAAGCCTAAAACAAAGACTCTTGGAATTGTTCCTTCTTTTAATACGAAACGACTAATCAAAGCCGTAACGAATGGACTGACAGAGCCAATGATTCCGACGTTCATTGCTAGTGTGTAGGTTAACGCCACATTCTCTAAATAGTAATATAGGAATACACCAAATAAACCCGCAAAAAGAAAGTATTTTTCTTCTTGCCACCCATTGAAACGGATACGTTTTCTGGAAACAAGTGCTAAAACAAAAAAGCCCATCAAAAAGCGAATAAATAAAATTTCGATCGGTAGAAAATTTGTTAATAAGATTTTGGTTGAAATAAAGGTCAAGGCCCAAATCAATACGGTTAGACTCGCTGCCAGATGCCCTTTTACTGTCTGAGACATTCTTACCTCCTTTTATTTTAAAAAGATCATTTGTAAAAAAAGTGAGATCCCAGCGAATCTCACTTTAGCTTAAAAATCAGGCTGCCAAGGATGATCGGCATTTGAAAGTTCATAATCCTCGACGATTCCTGTCTGATTAAAAACTACACTATGAAGACTTCCGCCAAACACCGCTCCACCATCAATCCCGATTTTTCCATCTGATTGCCATAAAGCGGTTGTTTGCATATCCCCATAAAGCACTGGTGTGATCGTATGCCCGAAGACAACTATTTTTCCTGTATTATTTTTTCCTTGGTGGAAAGGTTCGCGGATCCATAAGAAGTCAGATTCAGCAGTTTCCATCCATGCTTTGGTTAAATCAACACCAGCGTGAACGAATAAGTGTTTTCCCCATTCGCAATAAAAAGGCAACCCTTCGAGAAACTGAAGCATTTCTTTGTAGCGACTACGGATCAACATTGCGATTTCGGTTGGTGAATATTCCTCTGTTGCTCCTTTATGCAACAAACTCTCGATCGTTTCTTTCCCGCCGTTGTGAAGATAGCTTGGAAACCAATCTTCTGGAGCTGCCATAAATTCTAAAAAGTATTGTTCATGGTTACCTCGTAAATAGATTGCTTGGTATTTTTTTACCAATTCCATTGCTAATAACCAGCAGTCCTTACTCTTAGGTCCTCGATCATTTAAATCACCGATCAAAATCAATTGTTGCATTTCAGGTTGAAAGTTCTTTAACATTGTTTGAAACAGATCATACTCACCATGAATATCTCCGATTGCAAAAACTTGTTCCATACTTATCCGCTCCTTTCGTTCGAAGGTGCTAATTAATTGCCAGATACAACAAAATAGTTGCCATCTAAATCCACAAAATTAAATACATACTCTTCGCCGATTTGAGCCAAATCCCCTAATTGGACTTCGACTGTTTGTAATTTTTTGTATAAAGCAAATACGTCATCACTACCGAAAATCAAGGCGGGAGCAGGCTCAGTTACTTCATCATCATTTTTTTCTACGAAGGCCCGATCATAAATCACCAAATGAGTCGTACTATTTTGACTCATCGCTACTTCCGCAACTTGTGATCCATCAAGCTCTTCAAAACTGATTTCAACAAACCCTAAGCTTTGCCAAAATTCACTCGCTTTTTTTACATCATCTGCATATAAAATCACTTTTACTTGTTCATTAAACATTTGATCTCACTCCTAAATATTCACTCTGATAATCTAATCCAAACGCTATCATCACTAATTTATTTTCTATTAACTAACAATTGGCTTCGATTCTTCTCACAGTATATAAAAAAAGACTTGGTCGCGCTAGCCAAGTCTGTTAAAAATTATGAATTTGCTTCGATCGATGCATTTTCATCTTGCAAAATATCACGATCTAATTCATGAATGCGTTCGCTAGTAACTACGCCCGCAACCATACTACCACTTACATTGACAGCCGTACGTGCCATATCGATCAATGGTTCAACTGAGATAACCAACCCAACAATAGCGACTGGCAAGTTCATAGCACCCAGTACGATCAATGAAGCAAACGTTGCGCCGCCGCCGACACCCGCAACACCAAATGAACTGATCGTAACGATGGCAACCAGCATCACAATAAATTTCAAATCAAAGACATTTACACCAACTGTTGGTGCAACAATCGTTGCCAACATCGCTGGATAAACACCGGCACAACCATTTTGACCAATTGAAATCCCAAAACTTCCAGCAAAGTTCGCTGTCGCTTCATCAACACCTAACGCTTTCGTTTGTGTTTCGATATTCATCGGCAATGTCCCTGCACTCGAACGTGAAGTAAACGCAAAACTCAATGCTGGGAAAGCTTTTTTGAAAAATGTGACTGGATTGACTTTAACGCCAGCCAAAATCAATGCGTGAACGATCAGTACTACGATCAATGCACTATAAGAAGCTAAAATAAATTTACCTAAATTGACAATTGCTTCAAAATCACTCGTTGCTAAGACATTCGTCATCAATGCCAACACACCATAAGGCGTCAAACGTAAAACTAATGTGACGATACGCATAATGATTTTATAAAGACTTTCGATCAAATCCGCAAAAAACGCCGCTTCCTTCGGCGCTTTACGTCGTACACCAAGAAAGGCAATTCCGACAAACGCAGCAAAAATCACCACTCCGATCGTACTTGTCGAGCGCGTTCCTGCAAAGTCAGCGAATACGTTCGTTGGGATGAACGACAAAATTTGTTGCGGAATCGAGAAATTTTGGACCATTTCTTGGCGATCCGCTAATTCTTTAATCCGAGCAGTTTCTGCAGCTCCTTTAGTGAAGGTTGCACCATCAAGATTGAAAATCATTACCATTGCAATCCCAATCAAAGCAGCGATTGCTGTAGTAGCTAATAATGTACCTAAGACATTGGCACTGATTTTCCCAAGTTTATTACTTGTTTTCATCTTAGTGAATGCCCCAACAATAGAAATAAAGACTAAAGGCATAACCAACATTTGTAATAATGAAATATAACCATTACCGACGATCCCGATCCATTCCATCGCTTGAGTAATTACTTTGTTATCGTTCCCTAAAAGCAATTGTAAAATCCCGCCAAAAATAATTCCGGCACCTAACCCCGCAAAAACACGAGTAGAAAATTTTACATGTTTCTTTTGCATTTGATAAAAAGCAACTAGCAATGCAACGAATACTAAAATCACCAATACAGTGAACAGAGTTGTCATAGTATTCCTCCTAAAAATAATTCTTAATAATGACAAGTCTGTCAAAGGAAGTAAAGGTTCCCGGTGAACACTCTTCAGTGAACCACCCTAAAATCCAGTTGCGCGATTTCTCAATTTTAGTGACTCAAAAAGTATAACGTAGATTATTTAATTTGTCTTAATTTTTGTTTACTTTCATAAAAATTTTCTGTTAAACAATAAAAAAACCAGTTTGAATTGTGCCTAAATCACATAAGCAGCAATTAAACTAGTTATTATTTAAATCGTATTTGATGAAAAATTAATTTTAATACCTGGTTGATCCAAAGCAATCTCGGTTACTTCATAAACCATCCGTTCGATCAAACGTAATAATGGCGCAATCATTTCATTGGCTTCAGCTTCTGTCAAATCGTTTTGCCGTCTTACTTGACGGTTGATCACATGAACGACTTGAGAAAACACGCCGCCGACAATAAAATTTTCAAACGGAAGAACGAATTCAATCCTTACACCCATAATACTATTTTCAGCTGGATACCCTGGATCTACAGCATCTAATGGACTGAAATTAATCTGCAACTTTTGTTTTACTTCTTGATCTTTTGGTGGCAATCCATAATTAAATGATTCCACGACTTCTTGATCACGTTGTAATTCCATTTCGCACCTCCTTAAACTAATTATAGCTTTCTGATGAAAAAATTTGTACCATTTCTTTTAAATTATTGATGAAATATGTCGCGTTGATGGCTTGATCAAAGTGGTCTAAATCAAAGAAACACGTAGCCACATGTGCATTATTTCCCGCTTCAATATCCAGTTCGCGATCTCCGATCATCACGGTTTGATTTCGGTCCATTTGATAGGTTTCAATCAAATAATTTAATGCCGTTGGATCAGGTTTTCTCGGAAAATTCGAATCACTTCCAATAATATCAACGATCAAATCTTCTAATCCATCTCTTTTCAATAAATTCCAAGTTGATTCGACTGTCCGATGTGTCAAAATAAAATGTCGACCACCCATCGCTTGTAATTCTTCCAACATTTTTCTCGTTTCAGCAAATGGAAAAGAGTCTTTATTTTGTTTCGCTTCATAATCATGGTATTCACGATCAAAATCCGGCACTGGTAATTGCCAATCGATGATCATTTGGCGGATCGATTCTTCTTTGATCTTGCGATACACCATTTTTTCATCTCTTTCGATCTTAAAATCTTTGAATGTTTTCATCAATGACTGCATCATGATCGGATATGTATCATACAATGTGCCATCAAAATCCCAAATAAAATTCATTGTCTACCCTTCTAAGTTAACATAATAATTTTATAAAATTTCTTTTTTGATAATTTCTAACTGTTCGTTGAACGTATAGATCACTGGCGCCGCATTGGGAATGTCGATTTGATCGACTTGATCAGTCGGAATCGTTTCTAAAAATTGAACCAATGCTCGTAAACTATTTCCGTGCCCGCATACTAAAACCGTTTTATGATCCAACAGATTTGGCGCAATTTGATCTTGCCATAAGGGAATTACTCTTTGTGAGGTCATATGTAAGCTCTCCCCTTTTGAAATCAATCGCGGATCTAATTGATCGTACCGACGATCAAAATGATTGTCCACTGTTAATGGCGGAACTTCATCAAAATCGCGGCGCCATTTTTTTACTTGAGCAGCGCCAAATTCTTTTGCCATTTGGTCTTTATTTTTTCCGACTAGAGCTCCATAATGTCGCTCATTCAAACGCCACGTCTTGTATTCAGGAACAAAAGCTGCATCTGCTTCATATAAAATAGTTTCAGCCGTTTTAATCGATCGTTTCAAGACAGATTCAAAAGCAATATCGATGGCTAATCCGCTATTCTTTATTTTTCTACCAGCTAAACGAGCTTGTTCGATTCCTGTTTCAGTTAAATCGACATCTAGCCAACCAGTCCAATAATTTTCAAAATTTGCTTCACTTTCGCCATGTCTAACAATAATTAGTTCCATCATTTCACCTTCTCATAGTAAGAATAGCAGAAAAAGCCTAGTTTTAAAAACTAGACTTTTTTGACAAACTGCGTCTGACAATTTTTACAAGTAACTTTTATTTTCCCTCTACCTTTTGGTGCACGCATTTTTTGTTTACATTCTGGACATTTGAAGTAACGATACGTTCCCTTTTTGCCCTTTAGAAAATCTTTTGTTCGTTCAATCAGTCGAATAAATTTCTGATTTTCATTGCTCCGCGGATAGATTCGTTTTGAACAAAAACGATACAGGATCAAACCAAAAGCTATGATAGCTAAAATATTACCAATATAGAAAGGAATCCAACGATCAACAATCAGCATCACTACCCAAAAAATCACCAACGCTTTATTGATTTGGTCAAATCGGCCGTAGCGACCGCGCATCAATTCCGCATACTTTTGATAATATTTCATCATTCGTTGCATCCAGATATTTCCCAATCGAAGATCGCTCCTTTATTACTTATTATAAATTTTTGGACCTTTACGCATATTTTTACGGTCATTTTTAGGCGTCTCCATTTTTTCTGAACGTCCGCCGCCTTGTTTCTTTTTGATTAGTTCTAACATTTTTTCTTTTTGATTCATTTTTTACACCGCCTTTACAAGTAGAGTCACTGATTCTACATGGTGAGTTTGCGGGAATAGATCGACTGGCTGAACTTTTACCGCATGGTAACCTAAATCTTCATATCTTCTAAGATCGCGAGCTAATGTTGCTGGATTGCATGAGATATAAATGATTTTTTCTGGATTAACCGCGGCTGATGCTTCGATGAATTTTTCATCCAAACCTTTACGTGGTGGATCCACAAAAACGACTGTCGGTTTGATACCCTCACGAGCCCAACGAGACATGATTTTTTCAGCTTTACCAATTTCATAATTGGCGTTTTTGATCCCATTTGTTTCAGCATTTGCTTTCGCATCTTCGATTGCTTGGGGAACGATTTCCATTCCATAAACATGTTCCACTTTATCTGCTAAAGATAATCCGATCGTTCCGATTCCACAATAGGCATCCACGACCACATCATCAGCTTTCAAATCAGCAAAGTCAATTGCTGTTTGATACAATACTTCAGTTTGTTGGGTATTTACTTGATAGAACGATTTTGAAGAGATTCGGTACGTCTTACCTAGTAAAGTATCATCGATCGTGGCTTTTCCGTATAATACTTTTTCTTCGCGACCCATAATGACATTTGTCTTCTCAGGATTGATATTTTGAATCACTGAAACCACTTCTGGCAATTCAGCATGGATCGCTTCAGCAATATCGATTCCTTTAAAGAAACGTTCTGCACGAGTGACTAAGATGACCATCATTTCATGACTGTAATGACCACGGCGAATGACGATGTGACGGATAAAACCAGTATTTTCACGTTCATTATATGCCTTAACATTGAAACGTTGTAAAATATCACGCACTGCAAGAATTGCTTGATCAATCTTAGGATCTTGGATCAAATAATTTTCGATTGGTAGCAATACATGTGAATTTTTACGATAAAACCCAGTAGTTAATTTGTCGTTTACTTTTTGAACAGGGATTTGCGCTTTATTTCGGTATGCAAATGGATGCTCCATTCCTAAAGTTTCTGCTACTGATAATTCAGGTAATTTAGCAATTGATTTCAAAACTTTTTCAATTTGCTCTTGTTTGAAACGTAATTGATAGTCATATGTCATATGACTTAACGGCGCGATCCCACTTCTCAACAAGTCTAGATCTTTGACTTCTTGGCGTTCTGGATTTGCATTGAATCGTTCTACGACTTTTCCATAACCGAATTTTTTTCCGACTTTGACTGCTTTGATCGAAACTTCTTCGTTAGGAAGGGCATTTTCTACAAAAAGCGGGAAACCATCGATATGAGCGACACCCATTCCTTCATATGACAAATCATCGATCGTTACGGTATAGGTTTTATTTTTTTCTACTGTGGTCATTATATTCTCCTTCAAGGCTGATTTATACATTCTAATGAATTCTAGTTAAAAAAGCAAGATAATACTAGCTTTTCACATTTAAGACTTTTATAAATCTCTTTCAAAACAAAAACGTTTCTACCTCGGGCAGAAACGTTTTATTTTTACTCTTCAGAATCTTCGTCTTTGATTTTTTCAAATTCTTTGACAAGTTCAATTCCTGCTTCGCGTTCTTCGATTTCATTTTCGCCAATGATAGCTGATTCTTTGATCTCATCCGTATTGGCATAAAATTCAATATGCTGATGAAGATTTTCAAAATGCATTGGTGCATCGCCACCATATTCTCCATCCAAATTGATCATCATTTTTTTATCCGTATCTACTAAACTAGCCTTTAGGAAACTTGTTTTGACATACAAAACTTTTGAATCATTGACATGTTTCCCGCCATTTAATACCAGCGTGATCAAACGAACGATTTCAAATAAGTTTGCCGTCTTGACAATGATCAAAGAAAATTTCCCATCATCTAATTTTGCATCCGGGGCAATCGTTTCAAACCCCCCGATTGAATTCGTTAATCCTAGGAAAAACATCGAAGCGTTACCTTCGTATTCTCCTCCCTCATAAACCAATCGCATTTTAGTAGGCTTGATCCGCGGCAGCATCTCTGCACCTTTGACCAAGTAAGCTAAATACCCGAAAACACTTTTTAGTTCTGAAGGCACGTCATACGTCAACTCAGTTAATGATCCGCCAGCTGCAATATTGATAAAGTATGTATCTGCTGCTTTACCGATATCCATTTTAACAGTTTGTTGTTTTTGAATAACTTCGGCTGCAGCTTTTACATTATTACGAGGGATCTTTAAAGCTCGCGCGTAATCATTAGTCGTTCCTGCTGGGATGATCGCCATTTTAGGGCGATGTTCTAATCCGGCGATGCCATTGACTACTTCGTTGATCGTACCATCTCCGCCTGCAGCAACGATCAAATCAAAACCTGCCTTTGCAGCTCGAGTAGCTTCTGTTTTTGCTGAATCAGGCACTGGAGTCGTAGCAAAGGCACTAGCTTCATAGCCTGCTTTTTCGATAGCAATTAGAATATCTGCTAAATTGTTACGCATGATTTCTTTTCCAGATACTGGATTATAAATCAGTCGTGCTTTTTTCATAATCGAACTCCTTGCTGTTATAGAATTTACATTTACCGAAAACAATAGAAATTCCCGTCATAGATTATTTTACTAAAATACGACGGGAAATAACAATAGCTACTATTGATTTTTTTCTAGCGTTTAGCTAATTCTTCTTGCAACAATTTGTTCACAACACCTGGATTGGCTTTTCCTTTAGTTGCTTTCATGATTTGACCAACCAAGAAACCAACGGCACGGTCTTTACCATTTTTAAAGTCTTCAACAGATTGTTCATTGTTATCAAGTACTTCATTGATCATTGGTAAAAGTTGTGCTGGATCTGATAATTGAACCAAGCCTTTTGCTTCAACGACTTGTTTCGCATCGCCACCATTTAAGATCAATTCACGGAAGACTTTTTTCGCAATTTTAGAACTGATTGTTCCATCAGCGATCAATTTGATCATTCCGGCTAAATTGTTCGGTGTTAATTTTGTTTCAGCTAATTCAAGTTTTTCGCTGTTCAAGTAGGCAGAGACTTCACCCATCAACCAGTTAGAAGCTTGTTTTGCGTCAGCTCCTTCTTTTAATGTTTCTTCAAAGAAATCTGACATTTCACGGCTCAATGTTAAGACCATTGAATCATATTCAGGTAATCCTAAATCATTCACATAACGTTCGCGACGTGCTGCTGGTAATTCAGGTAATGATTCGCGGACTTCTTCAATCCATGAATCAGCAATTTCAAAACGTGGAATATCTGGCTCTGGGAAGTAACGATAATCACTAGAACCTTCTTTGACACGCATCAAGATTGTTTTATTTGTTCCTTCATCGTAACGACGTGTTTCTTGTTGGATCGTACCGCCTGAAAGTAAGACTTTTGTCTGACGTTGAACTTCAAAGGTCAAACCTTTTTTAACAAAGCTGATTGAGTTCAAGTTTTTCAATTCGGTTTTTGTCCCAAATTCTTCTTGACCGTAAGGACGTAAAGAAATATTGGCATCACAACGCATTGAACCTTCTTCCATTTTTACATCGCTGACGCCTGTAAATTGGATAATTGAACGTAATGCTTCAAGATAAGCATTTGCTTCTTCTGGAGAACGCATATCTGCTTCTGAAACGATCTCGATCAATGGCGTACCTTGACGGTTTAAATCGACATAAGAATAGCCGCCGATTCCATGCATGTTTTTACCTGCATCTTCTTCAAGATGGACACGTTCGATCCGGATTTTTTTCTTCTTACCATTTACATCGATTTCGATCCAGCCATCATGACCGATTGGTTCGTCGAATTGAGAGATTTGGTATGCTTTGGGATTATCTGGATAAAAATAGTTTTTACGGTCAAAGTGCATATCTTTAGAGATTTCACAGTTCAACGCAAGTGCTGCACGCATTCCAAATTCGATAGCTGTTTTATTCATAACTGGTAAAACACCTGGATAGCCCCAGTCAATAATGTTTGTATTTGTATTGGCTTCCGCACCAAAGTGAGCGGGCGCTGGTGAGAAGATTTTAGAGTTTGTTTTTAATTCTACATGGACTTCAAGCCCAATAACTGTCTCTAAATTCATTATTTGTCTCCCCCTAAAATCACTGGTTTTTGTTTATGGAAATCAGTTGCTTGTTCAAAAGCATAAGCTGCTTTATACATTGTTGATTCATCGAAATGTTTACCGATGATTTGTAATCCGACAGGAAGTCCTTCTGAAAAACCAGCCGGTACAGACATCCCTGGAAGCCCAGCTAAGTTTACTGGAATCGTCAAGATATCATTCAAGTACATTGTGATTGGATCATCGATATTTTCACCGATTCCAAATGCAACAGTTGGTGAAGTTGGGCCAATGATCAAGTCATAATCAGCAAAGACTTTATCAAAGTCCTGTTTGATCAACGTACGGACTTGGCCAGCTTTTTTGAAGTACGCATCGTAGTAGCCTGCTGATAATGAAAATGTTCCTAACATAATACGACGTTTTACTTCATCGCCAAAACCTTCTGTACGAGTATTTACATAAACATCTTCTAGGTTTTGAACGTCTTCTGAACGGAAGCCATAACGAATACCATCAAAACGTTGTAAGTTTGAACTAGCTTCAGATGACGCGATAATGTAGTAAACTTCTACTCCGTATTTAGAATGTGGCAAACTAACTTCTTCAACAGTTGCACCTAATGCTTTGAATGTTTCAACTGCTTTTACGATAGCCGCTTTTACGCCTGGTTCAATTCCTTCAGCCATAAATTCTTTTGGCAAGGCAATCTTCATACCTTTGATATCTCCAGTTAAACCAGCTGCAAAATCAGGGACAGCTGTATTTGCCGAAGTACCATCTTTAGGGTCATACCCACTGATAGCATTCAATGCTAAGGCATTATCTTTAACTGTACGAGTAAATGGACCGATTTGATCTAGAGATGATGCAAAAGCAATCAAACCAAAACGTGACACTCGGCCATAAGTCGGTTTCAAACCAACGATTCCGTTGAACGCTGCTGGTTGACGGATACTACCACCTGTATCGCTACCTAGTGAAACAGGAACTTCACCGGCTGCAACTGCGGCAGCTGAACCACCTGAAGAACCCCCAGGAACTTTTGTTTGATCCCAAGCGTTTTTCGTATTTTTGAAATAAGAAGTTTCGCTTGAACTACCCATTGCAAATTCATCCATGTTTAGTTTACCGACTGGAATCAAGTCTGAACCATACACTTTTTCCATGACAGTCGCGTCATAGATTGGATTGAAATTTGATAAGATTTTAGAAGCAGCTGTAGTTAAGATCCCTTTTGTCACGATATTGTCTTTGATTCCGATTGGAATACCCGCCATCGCATTTTCTTCAGTGATCCCTTTAGCATCGATTGCTTTAGCTAAATCCATTGCTTTTTCTTCATTCAAAGTAATAAATGCATCGATATCTTTTTCTGTTTCTTTGATACGAGCATACGTTTCGCTTGTTAGATCAGTTGCTGTGATTTCTTTTGAAACAAGCAGACTGTGTAATTCTTCAATCGATTTATCATATAATTTTTCCATTACGCACCAGCCTCTCCATTGTCGATGATTGCCGGAACTTTAATGAAACCATCTTCACTTTCCGGTACATTTTCCATCAATTCATCACGTGACCAGCCAGGTGCAGCTACGTCTTCGCGCATAACATTGATTGATGCTGAAACATTAGAAGTAAATGGAACACCTTCCGTATCTACCGCTTCTAATTGTTCAACCATATCGATTATTTTCCCTAATTGATCGGTAAAGCCGGCCAATTCATCATCTGAAAAAGAAAGTTTCGCAAGTTTTGCTACATGTTTGACTTGTTCTTCATTGATTGCCATAATATCCCTCTTTCTTTCTTCAATTTTAAATCATTCTATCATATCTTTATTAGGATTCACGTTTTTTTCTTGAAATTTTTTGAAAAATTGTACAATTCAAAAAAATAATCAGAAAAACGTAATTTTGTCTAGCACGACGCTTTTTATAATACCTGTTCGTTAACGCTAGCGTCAATCATCTTCTAAGAAAAAATGTTAATTTGAGTAACTTTCTTCAATTGCATCGATCATTTGCCGTTCATTCCATACTTCGATGCCGAGACTTTCTGCTTTTGTAAGCTTGCTGCCAGCATCTTCCCCAGCAATCACTAGATCCGTTTTTTTAGAAACACTTCCAGTGACTTTTCCGCCAAGATTTTGAATTTTTTCTTTTGCTTCTTCGCGATTGTAATCGATTAATTTACCGGTCAAAACAATTGTTTTATCTTTAAACGGTGACTCCACTTCTGCTAATTGACTCGCGCGAATTCCTTTATAGGTTAAATTCACTCCGCGATCTGCTAGTTCTTGCATCAATTCGTGGACTTCCTCGTTCTCAAAATAAGTCACCACACTATCCGCAATTGTTTCACCGATCGTATTTAGATTGACGATTTCTTCTTTGGTCGCTTGACTAATAGTGGCTAGATCCCCAAAATGTTCGGCTAAAATCCCAGCCGCTTTCGCACCGACATGTCTGATCCCTAAACCAAAAATCAAGCGTTCCACTGAATTTTCACGACTAGCATCGATAGCATTCAAAATGTTTTCGGCTGATTTATCCTTGATTTTATCTAAAGTCAATAATTGTTCTTTTTCTAGACTGTAAAGATCAGCAACGTCTGAGACCAAGCCCTTATCAAACATTTGCGCCAATACGCGCGGACCCAATCCGTCAATATTCATCGCGTTGCGAGAAACAAAGTGACTTAATCCTTCTTTGATCTGCGCTGGACATTTTGGATTGATGCAGCGCAGCGCTACTTCTTCATCCAGATGAACCAGTTCACTCTCACAAATTGGACAATGAGTTGGAACAGGATAGGATTGACTATCTTCTGGACGCTTTTCTAAAATCACCCGAGCAACTTCAGGAATAATATCTCCCGCTTTATAAACTAAGATCGTATCATTCAAGCGAATATCCTTTTTCTCAATATAATCACTATTATGCAGGCTTGCACGGCTAACAGTTGTGCCAGCTAGACGTACGGGTTCCATAATTGCTGTAGGTGTCAATACTCCAGTCCGTCCAACTGTCCAATCGATATCGAGCAATTTCGTCTGCTCTTCTTCCGGCGGAAACTTATAAGCTGTCGCCCAGCGTGGCGCTTTGACTGTGAAACCTAGTTCATCTTGTAATGAAAATTCATTGACTTTAATGACGATCCCATCGATTTCATAAGGAAGATCTTCCCGCGTTTCGTGGAACCGCTCGATATATTCCCATACCTCTTCGATTGTCTCACATACTTGATGTTCAGGATTTGTCCGAAATCCTAAACGCGTCATTTCATTCAATGCATGATCTTGCGTAGTCGATTCTAAGGGTCCAAAATCAGCGAGTGTATATAAGAAAGTGCTCAAATTTCTTTGAGCTGCAATTCGCGTATCTAATTGGCGTAAACTACCAGCAGCCGCATTCCGTGGATTAGCAAATACTTCTTTACCTGCTTCTTCTCGTTGTTGATTCAATTTTACAAAAGAAGCTTTAGGCATATAGCATTCTCCACGCACTTCGATTGAGAGCGGTTCTTTTAAGCGCAACGGAATTGATTTGACCGTTTTTAAATTTTCGGTGATATTTTCTCCTACAGAACCATCGCCCCGAGTTGCGCCTTGAACAAAAACACCTGCTTCATATTTCAAAGAAATAGATAACCCATCGATCTTTAACTCACAGCAATAAGAAACAGCCTGTCCTAGCGCTTTTTTCACCCGTTCATCAAAGGCGATCAACTCTTCTTTACTGAACACGTCATTCAAACTATACAACGGGATCGTATGGACAACTTTCTCGAAACCCGCTAAAACTTTCCCTCCTACTCGTTGAGTTGGAGATTCTGGTGTGATCAAATCGGGATAATCCGTTTCGATTGCGACAAGTTCATGATATTTTTTATCATAAACAGCATCTTCAACAGAAGGTTGATCTTGCACATAGTACTCATGGGCATATTGATTCAATTCTACTCGAAGTTCTGCTGAACGTTTTTCGGCATCTTGGAATGTCATAGGTTCCAAAGAAAATCCCTCCTATTTTATTTATTGACTAATTGATTAGATCTTTTCGATTGGGGCAAAAGCAGCCAATAACCGTTTGACTCCTTGTTGCGGAAATGCAATATCTAATTCAACATCTTTTGAGCTGCCACTCACTTTCACAACAGTCCCTGTGCCCCATTTTTTATGTTGGACTTTATCGCCTGGATTCCAATTTTCGTTTTCTCCGCCAGAAGCGGTTTTGTTGGTCATTGGTTCGCGAGTTGCGTGCTGATATTTAGCTTTCATCGTATTTTGATACGAATTTGTACTATTAAAAACAGCCGCTTTTTGTTGTGGTTGGATACCAATGGGATTCAACAAACTTTCATCGATTTCTGCTACAAAACGTGAAGGTTGATTGTATTGAGTTTTCCCATAAAGAGTTCTTGAGAAGGCATTCGTCAAGTATAAACTTTCTTCTGCTCGGGTGATGCCCACATAAGCTAAGCGTCGTTCTTCTTCCAACTCAGACTCTTCCATCAATGAACGAGATAACGGGAAGATTTTTTCTTCCATCCCAATTAGAAAGACGATTGGAAATTCTAACCCTTTTGCCGCATGTAGCGTCATCAAAGTAACTTGGGCACTTTCTTCTTGGTAGTCGTCTAAATCAGAAACCAAAGCCAAGTCATTTAAGAAGACCGCCAATTTTTCTTCGGGTGCTTCCGTGTCTTCTTCTGTTTGAGCTGCGTTACGTTTATCGAATTCTTGGGTTACTGAACGGAATTCTTCCAAGTTTTCTAGTCGTGACTCTGCTTCTAACGTCCGTTGATTTTTCAATTCATCTAAGTAGCCTGTTCGTTCTAAAACTTGATCGACTAGATCGGTAACTGGAAGGTAAGCAATCATCTCTTGAAATTGGGTGATCATTGCGCCAAATTCACCAATCATACGGCCGGCTTTACCTGAAATATTTGCCAAATCGACATTTTGGGCTGCTTCTACCATTGACCAGTCATGCATTTGAGCAAAATTTCGTAATTTTTCAACTGATGCCGCACCGATTCCACGTTTTGGCGTATTAATGATTCGTTCAAAGCTAACACCATCACGGGGATTATTGATGATATTTAAATACGCGATAATATCCTTAATTTCTTTACGATCATAGAACTTATGTCCGCCGACCATCGTATAAGGTACATTTGATTTCACTAATGTATCCTCGATCACTCGTGACTGAGCATTGGTTCGATAAAGAACCGCAAAATCATTATAACTACGATTATTGGCTTGAATTTCTTCTTTGATCCGACTCACGATAAATTGCGCTTCATCACGTTCACTGTCTGCACGATAATACGTAATTTGGTCCCCGGCTTGGTTGTCTGTCCAAAGATTCTTGTCGCGGCGATTGCTATTGTTTTTGATCACTTGATTTGCGGCATCTAAAATGCTTTTAGTCGAACGATAATTTTGTTCTAATAAGATGACCACAGCATCATTATAGTCTTTTTCAAAGTCTAAAATATTTTGCATATCGGCACCACGCCAACCGTAAATACTTTGATCGGCATCACCAACGACACAAAGATTACGAAAACGCGCTGCTAACATATTGACCAAAGTGTATTGGGCATGGTTCGTATCTTGATATTCATCAACATGCAAATAATGAAATTTATTTTGATAATAAGTTAAAACATTCTCGTTTTCTTCAAATAAACGAATCGTATTCATGATTAAATCATCAAAATCCATGCTCTGATTATTTCTTAACGCTTTTTGATAAGCATCATAACAACGAGCAACGATTTCTTCAAAAAATGAACCTTGGCGTTCTGCATACGTTTCTGGCGTCAGTAATTCATTTTTTGCATTACTGATACTGCCTAAAATCGAACGCGGATCATATTTTTTAGGATCGATATTTAAGTCTTTCAAAATCCGCTTCATCAATGTCAATTGATCCGATCCATCTAAGATCGTAAAATTCCGATCATAGCCGATCGCATCAACATCGCGTCTTAAAATACGCACACACATTGAGTGAAAAGTAGAGACCCAGACGTCTTCTCCTCCTTGACCTAAAATACCGTTCACACGTTCTTTCATTTCTCGTGCTGCTTTATTCGTAAATGTGATCGCTAAGATATTCCATGGATTTACATTCTTTTCTTCTATTAAATAAGCAATGCGATGTGTTAAAACTCTCGTCTTTCCACTTCCCGCTCCAGCCATAATCAATAACGGTCCTTCGGTATGAAGCACCGCTTCTTTTTGTTTAGGGTTTAGTCCTGCTAACAATTCTTGCTTGCTTGGCATGCAAAACGTCCTTTCTCTATTCAATCTTTTTTATTATAGCATCTAAGAAAGTTTCGCGACACTAGCAACAATTCATAAAAACGAATTCATTGATTCCTTCTTGAATTTTAAAAAAAAACGCGCTACATTTATTAAGATACGGAGGAGAAACAATGGAAAAAGAACATGAAATCAAACGCTTGGACAGCACGAAAGTCATTTTTATTTTAAAAGGCATCCTGATTGGGGCACTTGCTGGAATCATTGTCAGCTTATTTCGGTTAGCAATTGAAAAAACGATGGAATTGACCGTATCAATCTATCTTTGGTTCCACGACAATCCACTATGGATGATTCCTTGGACTGTCTTGATGCTGTTTTTTGCTTTTATTATCAGTCGCTTGATGCAGTCTGAAAAAAATATCAAAGGCAGCGGTATTCCTCAAGTCGAAGGCGCTTTGCAGGGCGATATTAAATTGAATTGGTTTTCCATCTTATGGAAAAAATTTATCGGAGGTATTTTATCCGTTGGTTCTGGATTATTTTTAGGTCGTGAAGGCCCATCGATTCAATTAGGTGCTATGGTCGGACAAGGTTTTAGTGAATTTACCCATACGACTACCTCCGAAAAGAAAATTTTTATTTCTAGTGGGGCAGCTGCTGGATTAGCTGCTGCGTTTAACGCGCCTATCGCTGGGCTATTATTCGTGATCGAAGAAGTCCATCATCATTTTTCTCCACTGATTTGGTTGACCTCATTGACCGCTGCTCTAACTGCAAACCTTGTTTCTTTAAATTTTTTTGGGTTACAGCCCGTTTTATTTATTGCCGACGTTCCTTTTTACCCATTGAAAGACTATGGTTGGCTCGTTTTATTAGGCATTGTTTTAGGTGTGTTGGGCTATCTTTATCAAAAAGTCTTATTAGCTTTACCAAAATGGTATCGTCGGACTCATCTACCCGAATCATTTTATAGCATCGTTCCATTTTTATTGATCATTCCGATTGGTTACTTCTTCCCTCATTATCTAGGTGGCGGAAATCAAATCGTTTTAGCCCTTGGTGAGCATAATTTTTCATTATCACTCTTAGTGTTCCTTTTTTTATTACGTTTTATTTTTTCTATGATTTCATATGGCGCCAATCTCCCTGGTGGAATTTTCTTACCTATCTTAACTTTAGGCGCTTTGATCGGTGCGCTTTATGGTACAGTCTTGAATCAACTATTCGGAATCGATACGGATTTAATCAAAGATTTTGCAATTTTTGCGATGGCTGGATATTTTACTGCCATTGGGAAAGCACCTCTAACTGCGATTATCTTAGTTACTGAAATGGTTGGAAATATCACCCATTTGATGCCCTTAGCAGTTTGCTCATTGACTGCATATGTGATCAATGATTTATTAGGCGGAAATCCTATTTATGAATCTTTATTAGAACGTCTCGTAAAAGGTCATTTGCCAAGTATCACTGGAAATAAAACCATTATTGAATTTCCAGTTGCAGCTGAAAGCACCCTCGATGGAACCATGGTACGCGATTTTAATTGGCCGAAAGAAATGCTTTTAGTCTCTATTCGTCGAGGTTCCAATGAAATGATTACCCACGGTGACACTGTGATGAAAGTTGGCGATCTTTTAATGATCCTAACCGATGAAGGGTATACTAAAAAAATCAAAACTTTGATTTCTCAGCGTTCTCATCCAGCCATCGCAAAAAAACAAGAAAAAGCAATAAGAGAGTGAGCCTAAGCTCACTCTCTTGTTTTATTTGCTAATTTTTCATTGATATAAACAGAAACTTGACCATCATTTACTGGGAAGACTCCCTGACCATTTTCATCTAAAGTAATCTTAGCATCATTGTTACCTAGAATATCGACAAAAGTCTCTCCTTCATGGATCGCACTGATCGTCATCTGTTTCTCGCCGCCCTGACTATTTGTCATAATGACTGCCATGCCAGATTCCGCTTGCTCAAAATCACCGGTGCAAGTCCAACCAATAATGTCTGGATCGTCGAAATAATCAACTTGCCCCCCGAATGTTAATTGTTCTCTTAAACGTAATATGGATATCAGTCCTTCTCCGACCGCTTCTGATTTTTCAGTTCCATAAAGATCCCCCCAGAAAACAACCGGTGTTCCTTCATTACGTAATAAAATCAAACTGTAAGCCTGTAATTTAAACCAGCCCTCGACCCAAGATTCTAAACTTTGACCTTGTTGTGTATCATGATTATCGACAAAAGTAACTGCCCAATCAGGACGCGTTTCAAGCAATGTTCCAGCAAACAGCTGACGCATATCAAACTCACCCATCGTTGAGGCTGCTTGGAAAAGATTAAAATGCAGCGGGACATCAAACAATGAAATCAAATTTCCGGATGAATCTAAATACTCTTGCAGTTTGTCTAATTCATCTGACCAGTATTCTCCGACTACAAATAATTCCTCGGCTTTTTCTTCACGACGATGTAAAAGCCAATCAACAAATAAATCAAACTGGATATGTTTCACTGCATCTAATCGATAACCATCGACGTCGGTCAGCTCTTGGTACCATTTTCCCCATTGATCCAATTGATCAACCGTTTCTGGATTAGTCATATCCAAGTTACAACCCATCAAATAATCAAAGTTTCCATTTTCATCATCGACTTGAGGCTCCCACCCCTTATCAGCAAAATTGAAAATCGCATGATCTTTGTTTCTAGCATCGTAATCGACACCAGAAAAGTTTTTCCATGTCCATTGATACTCATTATATTTTCCATTTCTTCCTGGAAAAGTAAATTTTGTCCAAGCCACGATTTGTTCTTCATCCCCAGCAGGTTTTGTCCGATCATCGAATTCATAAGCCACAGCAGAAACTTCTTCTGTTTCATCTGCTCCCATAAAATGGTCAAATACAATATCTGCATAAACTTTTATCCCAGCTTTTTTTAAAGCACGAATACTTTCTAAATACTCATCCTTAGTTCCATATTTTGTTTTTACGGAACCTTTTTGATCAAACTCACCTAAATCATATAAATCATAAGTGCCGTAACCAACATCATTGGCGCCTTCAGATCCTTTGTAAGCTGGCGGTAACCAAATGGCATTGATCCCAAATCCTTTTAACTCTTCTGCTTTTTCAGCTAAATTCTTCCAATGTGTGCCATCAGCTGGAAGATACCATTCAAACCCTTGTAAAATCGTTTGTTTTTTCATAGCTTTCACCTCGTTTTCTAATTACTATCATACCTAATATTTACAATACTACCTAGTAAGATGATTAGTTTATATTCTTTTGAATGTTTTTGATTGATTATGAATGTTTATGGTTGAAAATTAAAATAAAATATGTTAATATTTCAGATGATGGAGGATTGAAAATGCTTACAGAGGAACGACATCAAAAAATACTTGAATGGTTAGAACGTGACGGATTAGTTAAATCACATGACTTAGTCAATTGGTTGGACGCTTCTGAATCAACCGTAAGACGCGATTTGCAAGAACTGGAAGATCTCGGTTTACTCGAACGAGTCCACGGCGGAGCAAAGCGCCCTCAACATTTGGAACAAGAACTTGGAATGATAGAAAAATCATCCAAAAACGTTCAACAAAAACAATTGATTGCACAATTTGCTGTTGAAACGATCCATGAAGGCGATGTGATCTATCTAGATGCCGGAACGACTACTTCTGAAATGGTTCCTTTTCTAAAACAACGAACAGTAACTGTTGTGACTAATTCCGTTGGCCTTGCTGCTCATTTAGTAGAAGCACAGATTGCAACAATTGTTTTGGGCGGTCGAATCAAGCTTACTACCGATGCGATCATTGGTTCGCAAGCAATCGAACAATTAAAACAGTATCGCTTCAATAAAGTTTTCATGGGAATGAACGGCGTAGATCCTATCAGTGGCTACTCCACTCCAGATCCAGAAGAAGCTATTTTGAAACGAACAGCGATCCAGCAATCCGAAGAAGCTTACGTTCTGGTAGATCACAGCAAATTTAATCAAACAAGTTTTGTCAGTGTCGCTCCATTGTCAGCAGCTTCAATCCTCACCGATACCTGTCCTTTGGTTATCCATGATCAAATCACAGAAAAAACTACCTTGAAGGAGGTTTCTGTATGATCTATACAGTGACACTTAATCCATCGATCGATTATATCGTACATGTTGATCAATTAGAAATCGGCGATGTAAATCGCATGAAAAATGACTTTAAATTACCTGGCGGAAAAGGCATCAACGTTTCTCGAATTTTGAAGCGAATCGATAATACTTCAACAGCTTTAGGCTTTTTAGGTGGCTTTACCGGCACTTTCATTAATGATTGGATGCAACGTGAAGACATCGAGACAAATTTTACAACTGTAGCTGATGACACACGAATCAACATTAAATTAAAAGCCGGCGAGGAAACAGAAATCAATGGCCAAGGCCCAACAGTTTCAGAACAAGAAATGGCTGAACTAAAAAAGGTCCTTAGCCACCTTAAGGCCACTGATATCGTTGTTTTATCTGGTAGTAAACCAGCGAGTGTTCCTACAGGCTTCTATCAAGAATTGATCAAGATTATCAAAGCCCAAGGTGCTTCATTTGTCATCGATACAACTGGCGCTGATTTAATGGATGCTTTAGAAAAAAATCCACTGCTTGTTAAACCTAATAACCATGAGTTGGCTGAACTTTATCAAACAACCTTTACCTCTGTTGAAGATATTTATCCCTTCGGACAACGCTTATTAGATGAAGGTGCTCAATATGCCTTAGTTTCAATGGCTGGCGATGGCGCCTTGCTATTCACTCAAGATGGAGTTTATCGTTCAAATGTTTTAAAACGAACAGTTAAAAATTCTGTTGGTGCTGGCGATTCAATGATCGCTGGTTTTGTCGGAAACTATACACAAACACAGGATCCTGTTGAAGCATTCAAATGGGGTGTCGCTTGCGGAAGTGCAACTACCTTCTCAGACGACTTAGCAACTGCTGAATTTATTCAAGAATTATTACCAGAAGTGGAAATCTCAAAAGTAAAATAATGAAGATTTTTATTCTGTAAAAATTATCAAACAATAATGGAGGAACAATGATGGATATCAAAGATCTATTGATTAAAGATGCCATGATCATGGATTTGCAAGCGACAACTAAAAAAGCTGCGATCGATGAAATGGTACAAAAAATGTATGACGCTGGCCGTATTTCTGACATTGATGTATATAAAGAAGGTATTTTGAATCGTGAAGCTCAAACTTCAACCGGTTTAGGCGACGGAATTGCAATGCCTCATGCAAAAAATAGTGCTGTTAAAGAAGCTACTGTTTTATTTGCTAAAAGCAATTCAGGTGTCGATTATGAATCATTAGATGGTCAACCAACTTATCTATTCTTTATGATTGCTGCTCCTGAAGGGGCAAACGACACTCACTTACAAGCTTTAGCTGCCCTTTCAAGACTTTTGATTGATCCTGATTTTGTAGCAAAATTAAAATCAGCGGAAACTCCTGAGCAAGTTCAAGCAACGTTTGACGAAGCGGAAAAAGCTAAAGAAGCAGAAGAAAAAGCGGAGGCTGCACAAGAAGCCGCTGCTGCATCAGTTAAAACTTCAGATCGTCGATATATCGTTGCAGTTACTGCCTGCCCAACCGGAATTGCTCACACTTATATGGCTGAAGATTCATTGAAGAAAAAAGCCAAAGAAATGGGTGTAGATATCAAAGTTGAAACAAATGGTTCAGAAGGAATCAAGCATCGCTTGACCGCTGAAGATATCGCTCGTGCAGATGGCGTTATTGTTGCTGCAGATAAAAAAGTCGAAATGAATCGTTTCAATGGTAAAGAACTAGTCAATCGTCCTGTTAGCGACGGCATTCGCAAGCCCGAAGAATTGATCAACTTAGCATTAAGCGGTTCAGCTCCGATTTATCATGGCGACGGTGAAGCTTCATCAAGCGAGGAAAAAAGTGACAACGGAACAGTCGGACAACGTATCTATAAAGATTTAATGAACGGTGTTTCACACATGCTTCCATTCGTCATCGGCGGCGGTATCATGATCGCTCTTTCATTCATGATCGACCAATTTATCGGTGTCCCTCATTCTGAACTTGCAAATTTAGGTAACTATAATCAAGCGGCTAGCTGGTTCAATCAAATCGGTAGTGCTGCCTTTGGATTCATGCTTCCTGTTTTAGCTGGTTTCATTGGTTCAAGTATCGCTGACCGACCTGGTTTAATTGCTGGTTTTGCAGCCGGTGCATTAGCGAACACAGGTGGGGCTGGTTTCCTTGGTGCATTAGTTGGTGGGTTTATCGCTGGTTATGTCATCATTTTCTTGAAGAAACTTTTCAAAAACTTACCTAAATCACTTGAAGGAATCAAAGCAATTCTTTTCTATCCATTCTTTGGATTACTGATTACTGGATTTTTGATGTTGCTAGTTAATGTCCCTATGAAAGCAATTAATGATGGCTTGAACGGTTTCTTAACAGGTCTTAGCGGTTCCAATGCTATTTTACTAGGCGCATTACTTGGTGGGATGATGGCTGTCGATTTAGGCGGTCCAATCAATAAAGCAGCGTATGTCTTCGGTACTGCAACCCTTGCTTCAAGCGTTGCTCAAGGCGGATCAATCGTGATGGCTGCTGTTATGGCCGGCGGTATGGTTCCTCCATTAGCAATCTTCGTTGCTACTCGCTTATTCAAAAATAAATTTGAACAAAGTCAAGTTGACGCTGGTCTTACTAATATCGTTATGGGACTTTCCTTTGTAACAGAAGGTGCGATACCATTTGCAGCTGCTGACCCAATCCGTGTCATTCCAAGTTTCGTTGTCGGTTCAGCATTAGCTGGCGGTTTAGTCGGCGCATTCGGCATTAAATTATTAGCTCCACATGGTGGTATCTTCGTCGTTTTACTATTGAGCCACCCACTACTTTATCTTGTCTTTATTGCAATCGGTGCTATCGTTTCAGGTGTCATCTATGGTTTGATCAAAAAACCTGCTGCAAAATAATTCAAATAAAAAAGCACTCTCAGTTTGAAGTGCGCCCCCTAAGTTAGACCAAAAAATCTAACTTAGGGGGTTTTTTATGGTGAAATACGCGGATGCGTTCAAAAGACAAGTTGTTGAAGCTTATCGAAATGGCGAAGGTGGTTATGAAGCGT
>NZ_BAAFRV010000009.1:0-97290 GCF_045862035.1 Enterococcus hailinensis
CTAAAGGACGACCTGAAGAAGTTTTTAAACGGTGAATTTCTCCTTTCATGTACCACTGTTTCCACCTATATATTGTTCCTCTACTTGGGATATTAAATTCTTCCCGAAGGGAGGAACCTGATTCTCCTGCTAATAATCTCTCAACGATTTGAATTTTTAATTTCTCCGGATAATAATTATGTTTTGCCATTAGAAAAACACCTCCAAATTTATTTTACTAAATTTGAGGTGCTCTTTTTTAATTGTATCTAATTATAGTGTCAGTTCCTAAAAGGCCCTCTCTTTTTTTGAGATATCAAATAATAGCAAAATCATTTCTTAAATTAAAAAATCTTTCCGGTTCTTACGGCATAAATAGTTAAAGAAATCAGAATGAACAACGCCAACATTTCCAACAGAAAGTCAGTAGATTTTACCTCATTTTTCGAAGTGTTCTTTTCTTGTTTCATCGTGCTATTCGAGCCCTCCTAACTTTTACACTGTAAGGATAACAAACGATTGGTATAGCAAGTTAATATTTTTTTATTAATTTGATTAGAATTTAATTATCCTGATCTAATTTAAAACATTAGAGTTTCATCTTATGCTAATGCTATTTGTTGTTAAATATGCTTGAATAGAAACAGCGTTTTTTTTTTGCTATTTTTTACTGTTAAATTTCTTATAACAGTACATATGAATGAGGGGGAACCTATGGAACAACAGCAAAAAGATACTCACCATACAAAAGAGATGAGTCTCTTAGGCTTAAGCATGATCGTTATCGGGTCAATGCTTGGGGGCGGTGTCTTCAATTTACCAAGTAGTATCTCGCAATCAGCTGGTGTGATCGCCTCACTAATTGCTTGGCTCATTACTGGTACGGGCGTTTTCTTTATCGCCAAGGTATTTCAAACATTATCAAAAGAAGAACCAGATATTATTGGCGGAATTTATTATTATGCCAAAGATGGATTTGGCGATTATGTCGGTTTTAATTCAGCTTGGGGTTACTGGTTAAGCAATATTATCGGAAATGTTTCGTTTGTCATTTTATTTTTAGATGCATTGAGTAAATTTATACCGCAAATCGGTGGTTCCGGTGGACGAATTGGTCTATTTCTCGGAACATTTATGATTTGGGGTGTCATCTTTTTAGTTGCTCGTGGTATTCGGACAGCTAGTCTTTTAAATACAATCGCAACAGGTGCTAAAGTTATTCCTATTTTAATGGCTATTTTTCTTTTATTCATTCATTTCAGGTATCATATCTTTTCATTGGATGTCTTTGCAAAAAACATCGAAACAAATGGGCAACATCTAGGAAGTATTCCAACCCAAATTCGCCATGCCATGTTGCAGACTATGTGGGTATTCGTAGGAATCGAAGGTGCAGTCGTGTTATCTGGTCGCGCTAAACGGGCTCGTGATGTTGGACGAGCTACATTGATTGGTTATACACTCACTTTAGCTATTTATGTTTTAATTGTTATGCTAAGTTTTGGTTCATTACCACAAGAACAATTGGCGAACTTATCTAGCCCTTCTTTAGGGGGTGTGCTGCAAGCATCCACTGGACAATGGGCCGCAAACATGATCAATATTGGTGTCATCATTTCTGTATTAGGTGCTTGGATCTCATGGACGATCTTAGCTGCTGAGATTTCTTTCGACGCAGCTCAAGACAAAATGTTTCCAGCCTTTCTTGGCAAAGCAAATAAACAAAATGCTCCTGTGAACGCATTGATCGTAAATGGCGCTATCATGCAAATCGTCTTTTTAATTTCACGTTGGGCGATGGATGCATTTGAAGCTGTCACAAATACAGCAACAACTATGGTCTTAGTACCTTACGTTTTATCGGCAGCTTTTTTGTGGCAAGTAGCTCGTACTAAACAACATAAAGGACAACAATTTTTAGCATTCGGCGGAATCCTCTATGGTATCTATATGCTGTATTCATCAGGTGCATTGAATCTTTTATACTGTATCGGGATCTATGCATTAAGCTTTGTCTTTTGGTTATGGAATAGCCATACATACCACCGACCAATTTTCAATACTAAAAGAGATAAGGTATTGTTCATCGTTATTACTGGTTTAGGTATTCTAAGCTTAATTGTTTTTCTTTTTCAATTGAATTAATTAAAAAGACCACTAGCACTTATCATGCTAGTGGTCTTTTCTATAATTGATTGTATGGGATAAAAACTGGCCGTTCCCCTTGAGGTTCGATCAAAAATTTTTGCAGCCACAGTACATCATGCCATTGATCAAATTTATAACCAATTTTAGGAAATCTAGCCACTTGCTGATAGCCTAATTGCTCATGGAAGTGAATACTTCCATCATTTCCACCGGTAATGCAGGCAGTTAGAATCGCGACATTTTGTTTGTCCAGTGCTTGTTCTAATGCTTGATACAATCGTTTGCCTGCACCATGGCCCCGTTTATTTTGATTTACATAAACACTGACTTCCACAGCCCAATCGTAAGCAGCACGGTCTTTATAGGCATGTGCGTAAGCGTAGCCTAAAATCCCACCATTTTCTTCTGCTACAAAATAAGGATACTTTTCTTGAATCTCAAGTATTCGCTGAGAAAATTCTTTTTCACTAGGCACTTCGTAATCAAAAGTAATCGTTGTTTCTTTGACATACGGTGCATAAATTTTGACTAGTTCCTGCGCGTCCGCAGTTGTTGCTTCCCGAATAGTTATCATCTAACCCCTCCTCATTTTTATCATCCTACCACTTTAATTGACTGAAAAAAAGGTTATTTTTCTACTAAGCCAAAAGTCATACCAATAATCAAAATGACTAAAACAATCAGCGTAATGATGACATACAAATAATCTTTCTCTTTTGCAAAAGCAACTATCGAGACAACCACTCGCAATACCGGGGTCAAAATCAAACAAAATAGTCCCAACATAATAAATGCTTCACCATTCAATTTGAGTACACCTTGGAAAATCAACCATAAATCAGTTGGTACTTGATCATTGGCGGGTTGGAAAAAAAGCAATAACATTCCTATCAAGATGATTACTGCTGACACAATCACCCCGATACGTAAAATGTAGCCGATCGATCGCTCTATTTTTAACATTTCTTCCTTATTTTCCATTAAATCATCACCCCAAATCCACGAAGAACCATTTGAATTCCCATAAATAATAAAATTGGAATAAAAATCATTCGTATCACTTTCGGTTTCATGCGTTGCATGATTCTAGAACCGATCGTCGCCCCAGCTAAGACACCTAAAGCCAATGGAGCTGCAATTTGAGGTAAAATAGCTCCACTAAAAAAATAAACGGTTGCTGACGCTGCCGCCGTTACACCCATCATCAAATTACTGGTCGCACTTGAGGGCTTCAGTGGCATTTTCATGATCGTATCCATTGCAGTCACTTTGAATACCCCACTACCGATACCTAATAATCCAGAAGCGATTCCTGCTCCAAACATCATCGCAAAACCGCCTGGAACTTTTTCGACTTGATAATCGATTTGCTCATCCAAAACCTGATCATAATATGAACCATTCAATTTCAATTTTTCGGCTAGAGAATCTACGGAAGCTTTGACACTCTTTTTTTCCATTTTCCCGCGTAATTTTTGAATCATGTTCACCACGGAAAATAAGAGAAACCCGCCAAATAAAACAAATAGAAAACCGGTTGGAACAATTCCTGACAGCAAAGCCCCAACGATTGCTCCAATTGTCGTCGCAATCTCTAAAAACATCGCTACACGCAAATTCAACATATCATCTTTTAAATAAGCGATTGTCGCTCCTGAACTAGTGGCAATAACACAAACAATACTAGCTGCAATGGCATATTTAATATCTAATCCCATCACCAAAGTTAGAAAAGGTGTTAAAATAATTCCGCCACCGATTCCTAAAATCGAGCCCAATATCCCAGCAAAAACACCGGTCACAAGTAATAATACTATCTGACTAAGCATAACTTCCCGCCTTTCTGTAGCTATTATAACGCAAGTCACTAAAGAATCAGTTAGTAATTACCTAAGTAGCCCTTCATAGATTGGAATTACAAATTTAATTGTACATGTAACAAATCTTTTACACGATCCAATTCATCTTGGGGAATCATTTGGTAAGAAATCCCTTCTTCTCCTGTATAGCCATCCCCCGTAAAACCTTCACCCTGAAGTTGTTCGCTATCAATTTGTTTAAGTGACGAACGATAACTCTTCAAAATTTGCTGCATTTGATCAAATGTTAAATCTGTTTTTCCATTTTCACCGATGCTATCTAAGATTTTTTGGTAATTGAAGAGACTTTTCGGAGATAAGATCTTATCTACCAATAATTCAATGACTTCTCTTTGACGGCCTTGCCTGCCATAATCTCCCGTTGGATCTTCATACCGCATTCTAGAGTATTGAAGGGCTTCCCAACCATTCAAGTGCTGTTTTCCTTTAGGATAATTGATTCCTTCCGCAGAAAAAGCAAAATCGTTATCTACCGTCACCCCACCTACGGCATCGACTAATGTTTCCAAACCATCCATGTTCACAGAAACATAATGATGCAGTGGTATATCTATCATATTCTCTACTGAATCCATGATCATTTCTGGTCCGCCGATCGAATGGGCATGATTTATTTTATCTTCATAATCAGCTCCAACGATTTCAGTATATGAATCTCTAGGAATACTCGTCAATGTCGTTTTTTTCGTTTCATTGTTTAATGTTGCAACCATAATCGTATTTGCACGATAATCAGTTTGGCGTTTAGAATCATTGGCTATCCCAAGAATCAAAATACTCATGGGTTCTGAAGCTTCGGGAGATTTAGTTTTCCCCGACCTTTCAATCGGAGCATACATAGAATCAGCCACTTTTTGCGAGCTATGATGCAGTTTTAAAGCAAATACACTAATTCCTGAAACTAAAGTCAGTAATACGACTAAGCCGCCTAAGAGTAATTTTTGCCAAGTTGAAAATAGCGAAGTCCGACTTCTCCTTGAATTACTCGGAAAAGAAAGCAAATAGCGATAAAACAAAGCAGCCGTTCCTAAAGTAACTTCTACAGCTAGAAATACTCCTGCTAAAACATCGCTAACATAATGGACTCCTAAATAAATTCTTCCTCCGATAATCAACAATGCAAATAAACCTAATCCCAGTTTCTGTTCTTTTGACACTCGCTTTTCTAAGAAAATAGACACAACTAAAAACGAGCAAATTAACGTTGTAACCAAAAGAGAATGACCGCTAGGAAAACTATAAGAATCCCGTGTAATATATTGAAGTTCCTCAGGCCTAGTACGTTGAATGATATGTTTTAAGACATAGCCCACTCCACTTACGAAAAATAGATTTAGAAAGCTCCAAATAATCAATCTATTTTGTTTTATCTTTAACAAATATAGTGAATATAAGCTAAATAATACTAAAATTGGTCCGATTGTTGCTATTTTTGCAATCCAGCCTACTACAGTAGTAAGAACAGATATATTAGGGATGCGATGATCAATAAAAAAATGATCCACCCCTTGCAACCAATGTGCATCTAACGTAACCGCAATACTAAGGCCTAGTAACGCTACCAGTGCGATACTACTAGTTAAAAAAATTTTCTTTCGCATAATTAACCTCTATTCTCTATTAATTTTCTTTGAATCCCATCATGATCCCTAAACCGATTCCTAAAACAATCAACGATGTCCCACCCTGGCTCAAAATCGGCAGCGGAATCCCTGTTAATGGTAAAATTCCGATCGCTGCTCCAATATTTTCAAAAATTTGGAATAACAAGCCAAAAACAAAAGAAACAGCCACATATAAATTGGCTTTATTATTAGTCCGCATAGCAGTAGAAAGTATTTGATAAAATAAATAAAAGTAAAGAAATACAACAAACGTTGCACCTATAAAACCAAAATTCTCTCCTACTACAGTGAAAATCATGTCGGATTCGCGCACGGGCACATACACAGCAGTTTGCTCTGATCCCTTTCCGATCAATCCACCAGATCCAATTGCATATAAACTTTGGACTTGCTGATAGGCGATGGAATCTTTGTATTGAAAAGGATCGACCCAAGCTCGTACCCGATCTAATTGATAGGTCTTAAAGTGCAGCGCATAAAGTAATTTGTTTCCCCATTTACTAAAAACTAAAAATAGTAACGTACCACCTGCACTCGCACCTAAACCAGTAATTACCGCTAAAATTTCCCAGTGCATCCCGGATATAACAAATAACGCACCTAAAATAGCAATAAAGACTAAGCTAGTCCCAAAATCACGTTGAACGAACATTAAAATAAAGGTTGGTAAACTGTACAATAAAATTTTACCTAAATACCGCAAATCACTTTTCAAGGTCCGTTCCGCACAATTCATCTCATAAGTCACCGTTAAACGAACCATAAAAAGTACAAAACTTAATTTCATCAGTTCCGATGGTTGAAATGAAAAACCACCAAATCGTAACCAGCGTTTTGTTCCCGTAACTAAATACATGGCTGGATCATAAAACCAATACAATAAAGCCATGATACCTAAAGAAATGACATAGAATACCGGTGCATATTTCAAAAAAGTGGCAGTTTTAAAACGGCTAACAATTCCCATCGCCAATAAAGAAAGACAACAAAAAACAATTTGTTTGATCATGACATTTTTTACGTTTGCACCATCTAGACTCGCCGCCATCGTTTGAACAATGACACTGACCAAATAAAAAACTAGGATCGGTAAAAACAATGGATAATTAAATGATTCGTAATTCAGGCGTTTTTTCATTGGCACGATCCTCCGAAGAAAATTTTAAGCAGACACCCAACGCTATCGATAATAAAAGATAACTTGTTCCACCATAACTGATAAAGGGTAAGGGAATCCCCGTCATCGGGATCAACCCTAAAATGCTCGCAATATTGATACTTGTTTGAATCAATAGAAGGGTTCCAACACCAAAATAAATCAAACTAACTTGCTGTTGTGTTTCTTTTGATGCTAATACGAATAGACGCAATATAATCAAAAATAGCATTGCTAAAACGATTAGACCAACGACCAAACCTAATTCTTCAACTAAAATAGAATAGACAAAATCTGTCTCTGCTACAGGTAAGTAGCCTTTTTTAGTAATGCTGTTGCCGATCCCTCTACCAAAAAATCCGCCATTATATAATGCGTAATAAGAATTACTCATTTGAAAACCTTTACCATACGGATCTAAAAATGGGTTTCCCACTAAACGAATCCGATCATACGTGTGAGCGAAGATTCCCGGAAGTAATTGATGACTGCCTAAGAAAAGAATCAACCCTCCCGCAGCTACTGCACCTAAAACGAGCGCTAAAAAAATCAGAATCGTTAACTGATAAGGAAATTGAGCTGTTGATATAATCACTAACGCAATAAGCCAAATCATGATAGCCCCAGTAACTTTAGGTTGGAACAAGACTAGTAAACTGCTGATGAAAACGATACTGCAAGGAGCAACTAGCTCTCTAGTTGTTCGTTCTTTACGAAAGAAATACGCCAAATAAAAGATCAATGCGACGTTGGTCACATCTGATGGTTGAAATTGAATCCCCATAATCGATACCCATCGTTGTGCTCCATTGATGCTCACCCCGTGGACTTTGACTAAAATCAAACTGACTAATCCGATCACCAATAAAATTTTGGCAAACTTTCCCTGTAGCATCACCGTACTTTTTACTCGATAAATCAGTAACACGATTATCCAGCTTAGTCCCATAAAAATTGCTTGCTTCATAAATAATGAAAATTGATTTTCACCGGCCGCTATCAAGCGATATGAACTTGCGCTGTAGACCATTAAAAGACCAATTACGCTTGTACCTAAATAAGGCAGTACTAGAAGCCAATCGATCTTTTTCTTTTTCGTCATCTTTATTTCCCCCTCTTCGTCTAAGTCGATGTTATAGACGAGAGCAGCACCACAAATAACTAAAAAAGGCACCAAACGTTAGCAAAAAGAACTAACAAGTTTGGTGTCTCATACAATCTCATCGTCTGAGTTTTAGCACTAAACAACGTAAAGAATTACTCTTAGCTATTTTATGAAAAGCCTTAATCCGACAATTCCTGTTTTACACATTGGCGTCTTTCGACGTTTCTGCGCAATAGCTTATGTTTGTTTAGGAGCCTCACCTAACAAGTTCACTTATATTTACTTTCACAAAGAATACTACTTTTTCTGAAGATAAATATCAAAAGGTTTTAAAGAATATAACCATTTCTTTAGATTTATTTATAAAATAACCGTATATTTATTTTAAAATCACGTTTGTATCCTAAAAAAAGATATACATTTTACGCAAACACCCTAACCAACGTCTTGAATTACTAAAGCCGGAAATAATTAGGCATTTATAATAAATATAAATACACCGGCTCTTATTCTTAAGAGCCGGTGTATTTATTCTGTTATTTCTAGGCCTAAGCCTGCAGCAATTATTAATGCTTGATAAGCCGTAACTTTCAGCCCACTAAGCTGTTCCATTGAAAAAGCGATTTTGCTAAATTGATTCTGTGTAAAATCCAAGCCCTTTAAATTAGTTCGCATCCAATTACTATTGTCAAATTGATTATTCACGAGAAATAAATGCTTCCATGTTACTTCATAAAACTTACTATCCGTTAATTGGCAATTTTCGAAAGCCACATTTTTCAGATTTGTATTGCTAAATGATCCGAAGTTGATCACACAATCTTTAAATTGACAATCTCGTAAATAACTCTCAGCGAAATTACACCCAGTTAACTTACAATTTTCAAAGATCACTTGATGAAAACTTCCTCCGATCCAATCAAGATTTGAAAAATCACAATTTTTAAATACTGTATTACTAGCTTCAAAACGGATCAATTTTGTCCGCTGCAAGGTAACTTTTTCTAAAAACGAGCGGCGTATAATCACGTTTTCAAACTCCGAATAACTATAATCATCATCGGCAACCTGAACTTCATCGATCGAGGCCTCATCTTCTAAATAAAAATGATTTGAAAAAGAACGTGGTAGGCTCGGAGGAGCTGGATAATTGCGTGTCATAAATTTACTCCTTATTTAGGTTGATATGCTTCTTAGTGTGCCACAAAAAAGCTGTTTTCTCTAGTTGAATCAAAATTTTCTGATACAAAAGAAGTTAACAAGAGCTTTTTACTTTGAAGCATGATAAAATTATCTTCGAACGAGGTGAATTATGAATAATAAATTAAAAGAATGGCTTCCGATAGTCCTAATTATCTTATTGGTTTTTCTAGCTAGAATGTTTGTTTTTTCTCCTGTCAAAGTAGATGGACACTCAATGGATCCTTCATTACATGATGGGCAACGTTTGATTACATCTAAAATATCTTCGCTCCAACGGCAAGATATCATCACTACCAAAGAACCTGATGATGAAAGTGTCTATGTAGTAAAACGAATCATCGGACTACCTGGCGATCGTGTAATTATGAAAGATGACGTGCTGACTGTCAATGGAAAAAAATACGATGAATCCTATCTTGATGATTACAAGCAAAAATTCAAAAAAGATAAATTAGCAAGCGAATATTCCTACAGTACAGGTTTCCAAGAACAAGCTGCCAATGCGACCAGCTTCACCAATGATTTTGATGTCACAGTTCCCGACAATAAATATTTTGTTTTAGGAGACAATCGTCTAATCTCAAAGGATAGCCGAATTTTCGGCTTTGTAGATCAATCTTTGATTCAAGGAAAAGTTGTATTACGTTTTTGGCCATTAAATGAATTTAAAATCTTTTAAATAAAAGCCCTGACATGCTGTGTCAGGGCTTTTTATTTTTTCATTCATTGATCTCCTTCATTTTTTGCGAAAGAATTTTTTGAGGTAGAATAATTTCTGCATGATGAATTTGTTCAATTGTCAGCTGAAGCATCCCGCGCGTTTCTTCATTAAAAAAAATCAAGTTATCTCTTTGACCAGCCAGCTTCCCAACCAAATCATCTTGAAACTGCCCTTCATTATCTAACGCGGATAGCTGTAGTGCGACTCGCTGATTTTTTAAATAGGCCTGTTGAAGCAGTCCACCAATTTCTTCCATGCTCATTTGCACTTTTTCTTTATTGATATGATTTCGCTTCTGACTATCTTTGGTTAATTCTGCAGTATGATCAGATAGATAAAAGCCTACCCATTTCAGCATACCGCGATCTTGGTAAACCCGTTTAGCTTCAAGAAAAAGTTTTTCTGCACTTTCATCATCGTAAATCATCGTTACTCAAGTCCTTCCATTCCACCTGCATGTCCACCAACCAGACCAGCTCGTTTGATAGCAGTTGCTCCTTCAATCATCGAATGTGCTCGGACAATCGATGCAAATTCATAACGGCTTCTAATTTGAGCAATCACCTCATCGATTTGATCTTCTTTGATTGTTTTTTGTGGTTCTTCGAAAAGATTTAGTTGTAAACTTCCTGCAGATGATAGGCTAGCAACTGTAATAGCTATTCTACGGACTTCCGAATGATCCCAATACTTTTCGAACAACCCAATCGCTGCTGCTGTTAACTCTTTTGATTGTTGTGTCGCGGATATTTTCTGCTGGTGTTGAAATCCCTCACGCTTACCATTTCCATAGTAAGCGTAACTGATACCTAAATGCAGCGTAGCACCTAATAAATTTTTTTTACGTAATCTTTGAGAAACCTGCTCACAAATCTCTGCAATAACTATTACGATGTCTAATTTACGGGCATAATTTTTTGGTAAAATCTGAGAATTACCGATCGATTTCTCTTTATTAGGATATAGACCTTTTTGTGACAAAACGGAACGGTCAATCCCCCACGCATGCATATAATGTTGCATTCCCATAATCCCAAAATGATTTTTCAACTCAAATGGGTCACTATGTGCCAAATCACCCATCGTGTAAAAACCCATTAACTGGTAACGTCTTTCCATTCGTCGGCCGATTCCGCAAAAGTCACCTAATCTAATTGGCCAAATTTTTTTAGAAACATCTTGATAATGCCATTCAGCAAAGCGCGTAGAATCATTTTTAGCTTCAATATCCATCGCAATTTTAGCTAACAATGGATTATCTCCAATTCCTAAAGTAGTATAAATCCCTAATTGTTCCATAATTTGGCGCTGAATCTGCTTCGCTACTTCTGTTGGACTGTCACCAAATAGTCTCCAACTGTGGGTTAAATCACCGAACTGCTCATCGATGCTATAAGTATGAATATCTTCATCCGCCATATAGTGACGAAAAATTTCTTGAATTCGCATATGGTAATCAATATAAAGTGTCATCCTTGGAGGGACAATGATCAAATCAGGATGATTAGGAATCTCAAAACCACGACTCACATTACTGATGCCTAATAATTCTTTTGCTTTAGGACTTGCGGCTAAAACGAGGCCTGAATTCTCACGATCGCCGCTCATCACGACTAAAAGCGCCTCTAAAGGATGGACATCATGCTCGACACACTCCACGCTAGCATAAAAACTTTTTGAATCCATACAAAATACATCTCTAACTGGTTCATCTACGTAAAGATTCATATTAAGCCTCCTTTTTTAAAAACAAACATACGTTCGTTTTTAGTTTAAATTTTTTTAAAGTATTTGTCAATTGTTCATCTACTGCTTTCCAAACTAAATTTCATGAATCTTCTTCTTCAAAAGATGCTAAAATGAATTAACTTTATTTAACAGAAGGGAGATATTTCATGCAGCCTGTCTTAAAAAACCAGGATTATTCTTTTCGTAAATTGCCATTTGCAAATTTTCATGATCTGATATTTAAACAGGTCAATTTTTTTGGTGCCGATTTGACCGGAGCAAATTTTGATAATTGTTTATGTATAGATTGTGATTTTTCTCAAAGTATTTTGCGAAATGCTTCATTGGTAGGTACAGATTTTCAAGCTTCTAGTCTAAATGAAGCTGATATTTCCGGTGCTAATTTGTTTCATGCAAAGTTAGAAAACGCTGATTTGACGGCTATTATTTCTGATGCAACAACCAAGTTTTTTGCCCTTCGCTGCCCTGTTAAAGGCGCATTTTTGGGTTATAAAAAATGCTACGGCCATCGTATTGTACAACTATTGATCCCTAGTGGAGCTCGAAGAAGTTCCGCAACAACTACTTGCTGTCGTTGTGATAAAGCTAAAGTCCTATCAATCAAAGATATGCACACTTATAAAAATTATAACGAGGCGATTTCTTATGTAGACGATCATTTTATTTATCGTGTCGGCGAATGGGTCGAAGCTGAAAATTTTAATCCAAATCGCTGGGTGGACTCGACCGGTGGGATTCATTTTTGGCTGACACAAAATGAGGCTGAGAATTATCTCTAGATAGAAAATCAATCGTTTCCCGTTAAGATAATTCTTTCTATTACTTCGGTGACCTGATAAAATGATAGGGAATGATGAGAAGGAGTCACAAATACACATGGATGAAAAAAATTTAAATATTGAATTAACACAAAAATATATGCGTTTGAATAGCTTATTCATGCAATTTTTTAGGGAAAATACTCGTGGACCTTTTAAATTTGAAAATAGAAATCGCGGACAGGGACAAATACTAAGTATTGTTCGCGAACATGGGAAAATTTCGCAAAAAGACTTAGTCAACCAATTGGACATGCGCCCTCAATCTGCTTCTGAAATGATTCGTAAACTAGAAAAAAAGGAATATATTACTCGTGAGAAATCGCAAAAAGATAAACGTGTAATGGAAATCTATTTAACTGCTCGAGGAAAAATAGCCGCTCAGCAATCAGACGATTTTCAACCGGTTATTTTAGAAGCATTGACCGCTGAAGAAAAAGAACAATTTGATCATATCATGACCAAATTAATCAATGAAATCGAACCTCAAATCAAACATCGTCCGCGCGATCGTTGGGGCAATCGTGATCATTCAGTCTTTTAAAAAAACAATAAAAAGACGGGAGCTAAAGATGACTTAGCTCCCGTCTTTTTCCTGTTTTAATTTTTCTTGCGGTTTTTGATTTTAGTGGTGATATAGCCGATCACTAGTACCGATATTATTTTGAATCCTAATGATTTTGCGGCACTAGTATCTTTTGAGTGGTTCGTTTTGCCATGATGCTTTTTAGTTTGTACTGATTTTTTCTCTAAAAGATGAATCATGTTGTTCTCCCCTTCCCATTGCCTTTTTTAAAAAATTATCATTTTAACTTGATTTTCTATTTGATGAAATCTTCGAAGATAATTCTTCTTCGTATTCTGCTGAAAAAGCTGTCATCCGCTCATATTTATCATAATATTTCTTTAATGACGATGTGTAATCCTTGTTCCAAGGCTTATCATGTCCAGAGTAATGAATAATTTTAGGATTTCTGCGAGTTTCAAAATATTCTTTTTCACCCTCTGGATCGGGATGATCTACTTCTCGTTTCATAATATAACTTTGAGCGTTCCATTTTGGATGTAACTGCAACCAATGATCATGGAGTATTGCATTTAAGGCATCTTGGTCATGGAATCTTAATTTTTCAGGATGATCCTGGATGAAATCCATTACTCGTTCAGTAACGTTTTCTGCTAACCATTTTTTTACATTGATCAACATAAAACCTGAATTAAAATATTTGGTCGACTTACAAGCAATACCCATTTTTTCTAATCGATGATGAAAGCCTGCATCTTCAACAGCTGCAAGCGTATAATCTGTCAAATCTAATTTCCATAACGCAGAAATATCCGTTAACGCAATCATGTCGCAATCTAAGTATAATAACTTATCAATCTTTTGATCTCTAAATAATTCGGGAATCGCAATTCGATAATAAGCAGTTTCTGGAATCCGATCACTCTCAACAGCATTTTTAAAATACTTTTTATCGATAGTTAAAAATTTAACTGTTACATTATACGGAGAAATTGTTTCTCGCATCAAACGTTTATTCGCCATAGTAATTTTATCATCGATCACATAAAACTCGTAATCTGAAGTCGTTCGATTGGCATTTTCAAGAATCGAAACAAATAAAGCCGAGACATGAGGAGCAAATGCATCATTGCAACTGGAAACGACGGTAATCTTTTCTTTCATCATTGTACATTCACCCTTTCATTAAAAATACTTTCATTCAAACGTTTCATATATAAATCTTGATACGGATGACCTTTAAGCGTGTTCCATGGTTTATCATGGCCTGTAAAATGGACGATAGCAGGATCTTCACGTCCTTCTTTATACAATTGTTTATATTCTTCAGTAGGTGCCGGATGCTTATCAAAGATCAATGATGATTGCATATTCCATCTTGGATGGAACGGATGCCACTCTTCATATAGCACTGCATTCAAAGCATCTTGATCATGAAAAATGATTTTATCAGCATTATTTTTCAAATAATCAATCGTCTTTTCAGTGATTTTTTGTTGATTCCAACGTTTCACATCAATAGCCATTACGCCGGAATTAAAATAATAATCCTCAGAAGTAACACCCAATCGTTGTAATGCTTTAGTTTGTCCGGGATCAATAACTGCCCCGATCGTTTTTCCTTCTAAACTCGATTGATACAAAGTGCTGATGTCATCTAACACCAATGTATCTGCATCGATATACAATAATTTATGATAATTTTCTTCTGCTAACAGTTTAGGCATCGATATTCTAAAATAAGCAGTCGTTGTAATATGATCGCTAACTAAAAAATCTTTGTATAATTCTTCATCTACTTTTACAAATTGAATCGTTGCAGAGTCGGAAAAATCATTGGCGGTTTGAATCAGTTTTTCTTTACTCGATTTTGATAGATTGTCATCAATAATCAAAAAACGAACCGGTGTTTTACGCGTAGTCTTTTCGAGCAATGTGGCAATCATCACACTCAGAAAAGGAGCATATGCTTCATCAGATGCTGTAACTACCGGAATTTCTTCGGTCTTTGTAAACATGATACTTCACTCCTAACCCAAATTTTTTTAAATGATAAAAAATATTTACAGAAGTTTACAAATATTAGAATAATCTCATTTATTAGTTTTAGCAAAATATACGCTTTACAAACGATATAAATTATGCAAAATAATAGCAAAAACAACCGCTAGATAACACTTTTCAAGTTTATTAATTTTTTATTAAGATAAATAAAAATTTGAGAATTAACTTGAACTTAAAATAGATTTATATTAAATTTGAGCGTTTGATTGTTCATTTTTTGTCGTTTAAGCTAGTCTAAAGTAAGAAGCTATTAAATAGAAAGACATAAAAGGACGGATGAGTATGCAATTGATAGCGGTGGATCTTGATGGCACACTATTAGATTCAGACGGAAAAGTCACAACCGAAAATGGGCAAGCACTAAAAAAATTTAACCAGCAAGGTGGAATTATCACTTTAGCTACTGGACGTTCGATTCAATCGGCAAGAGAAGTTTTCGCTGAATTGAAATTAAATGGTTATACCTTAGCATCCAATGGTGCCTATGTGGCGCGGATCGAAGATGGGGAAATTGCTGAAGTATTAAAAAATTATACGATTCCAGCGGACACAGTGAAAAAAGCTCTTTCTTTTGCAATGGAGGAAGGTGTTACTGTTGTGGCAAGCCGGGCAACACGAGATGATCGAATCAATTTTGCTCAGGACCATAATGAAGTCGATAGTCCTTATTATGCACAATTCAATTTGCAAGAATCTCGGGTCCAAGACCTTTGGGAGAAAATCGAAAATGGCGATATTAGTTATTTCAAATTAGCTTTTACTGATGGTAATACTAGTAAATTAGTAAAATTAAGAGCCAAACTGGAAAAAGAACAGATCAACAGTTCTTATTCTGATAAATATTGGTTAGAAGTAATGGCTGAAGGCATCAATAAAGGAGCGGCTTTAAATTTTTTGACTAAATATCTCGCCATTGATTTAAATGAAGTATTAGCAATCGGGGATCAAGAAAATGATTTAGAAATGCTAGAAATCAGTGGAACGAGTATCGGCATGGCCAATGCAGCTCCGGCAGTCAAACAGCTAGCCGATCGTTTAACCACCTCAAACAATGATTCTGGTGTCGCAACTGTTTTAAATGAATATCTAAACTAGAAAAAGCCGCTCAAGCAATGAGCGGCTTTTTCTTTCTATATAAATACATCTATTCCCCAAATTCAATTACTTGGCGGTCATGGAGCGCTTGGCAGCTACGGCTGTTCTTACCATGAAGCGAAATGAAGCGCTCGATTTGCTCGCTTGAAACTTCTAATACAGTTTGTAAAACATACCACTCGATTCCTTCCGTCAAAGGCGGTGTTGTTAAAGAGCCAATATAATGATAGTAACTTTTATTTTCAGGAATCAAAGTTTCAACTGAAAAAGACCCTTCCCCTTTTTCCTCTTCATATTGCTTTAAAACATGATCGAAATCAGAGTTATGTTTTCCTGCGCGATACAATACACCAATCACACCGGTTTGACCATTGGGTGCTTGGAATAAAAAATGGCCTTCTAACGGAAAATGCTCACCGTCGATCCTATGCTCACCATCGGCATGAAAATGGACTTGTACAAAATCAAATACACGATGATTAAGGCAAGCTTGTCCTGACCCTAATAATTGAAGATTTTGACCATTATTAAAAAACGTGGCTGGCGTTGATGAAAGATTTAGCTGGATTCCAATACGAGTACTTTCCATTTGTGTTTGATTTGTTTGGATATCGATAGGTGATTGTAGTTTTCCACCTTGAACATCCCAATCATGTTGATGACAATAATCAATTAAAAATTTAGTTTTTACTTCTGCTTTCATAGAACCCCTCAATCACGTAAAATTTTTACAATGATATCATTTTCTATAAATCTTTTCCATCCATTTGCATATATCTTGAAAAACAACTTCTTTCTGCTTTTCATTCAACAGCTCATGTCGTGCGTTTTCATAAAGTTTGACAGTAACATTTTCAACACCTGCTTTACGGTACGATGAAGCAGCTTTCATCACACCTTTCCCATATTCTCCCACAGGATCCTCTTTTCCTGATAAAAATAATAATGGCAATCCAGTCGGAATCATCGTTAGTAAGCGGCTATCTTGAGACCTAATAATTAATGAAAACAGTTCTCGATATCCACTTAGTGTAAATAAAAAACCACAATCTTTATCAGCTAAATAAGCATTTACCTCTGTTGGGAGCGTTACAAGCCAATCTTTATCTGTTCTTTTGTTTTGAATTTTTCGATTCATCGATCCAAAAGCTAAAATATCTATTAATTTACTTGGATGCTTCTCACCTTGAATTTTACTTAAAACAGCAGCCGTATTTTTTCCTAAAGCGGTTAACCACGTTGGTTGCTGTCCGGTGCCTACAAGAATGGCCCCATCAATTTCTTGTCCATACGTATATAGATAGTTTCGTAAAACAAAGGACCCCATACTGTGTCCTAAAATAAAATACGGAAGCCCAGGATACTGTTCTTTCCCCCACTGAGTGATTCGAAACATATCCTTCACTAGGCCATGTTCGACAGTTGAATCATGAAAATAGCCTAAAGTACCACTTTCCGCTGTTTTACCGTGACCTAAATGATCATGTCCAATCACAACGATTCTATGTTCAGTCAAAAATTCGGCAAAATTTTGATACCTCAATAAATGTTCAGCCATTCCATGTGCGACTTGTAGAACAGCTCTAGGTTCTTGGCAAGCCCAATGATAGCCTTGCACTACTGTCTTTTTTTCAGCAGATACTACTTGAAATGATTCATACATAAATATACCGTTCTTTCTATACAATTATTATTAGCTGGATTTTCTCTATCCACCTTAAGATGGAGGTAATTCCTCATTAGAAATGATACACTATTTATATCATTGGAGGGATAAAAATGTCTTGTTTAGGAAATATCATCTGGTTGATTTTTGGCGGTTTACTTGGAGGATTGAGTTGGTGTGTCGCAGGTATTTTTTGGTGTATCACCATTATCGGTATTCCAATCGGCATGCAGTGTTTCAAATTAGCTAGTTTAAGCTTTGCTCCTTTTGGTAAAGACGTTATTTACCAATCGACCGGAATGAATCTGATTATCAATATTATTTGGCTAATTATTTCAGGTATCCCGTTAGCGATTGGGCACCTAATCAGCGCTGCTTTGCTATGTATCACAATCATCGGTATTCCGTTTGCAGCTCAGTCATTAAAACTTGCACGCTTAGCTTTAATGCCTTTTGGCGCAAAGATTGTTCCAATTCGTTAAACTAATAAAAAAAAGAAGACGGATGTCTTCTTTTTTTAACCAAAAATCAGATAAGCAAGCCCTGCAAGGATCAACACCAAATTCAATGTCACTTGAATATTTACCATTAAGGGAGAGATTGATTTCTTTTTACGTCGTGCAAGATTCAGAAAAATATTGTATCCTCCCACTAGAATAATAAAAATCACTAATATTAATAAATACAAAAAGACACTTCCTTTTTAAATATAGTGTACTTTTTTATATTTTTTGCTGCAATGAAACTCATGTAATTTTAATTTATTTGTTGATAAAAATTACGCAGTTCTTCTTTCCGCCTTTCACTCAATTCTCTTTTAGGGATATCTTGAATCGCTCCTTCTAAAGCATACAGTAAATGCAGACAAGAACCCTTGTCTACCAAGTGGTATACCTCCATAAATACATTTTCTGCTCCCAGTTCGATCAATGCCTCTGGTGTACGTATCCCTACCTGCACTAATTTTGCTTCATTAATCACTCCGATATTTCTCATTTCAGCTAATCTCATTGTAGACTCCTTTTATTTTAATTATACCTTAAATTAAAAAACTAAATGTGTCATTTTAGAAAAAAATTTTAACCCGAATCGAACTTTTGCATTAGTGTATTTAAAATTTAAAAATCCTCTTAATTTTAATACAATTGAAATTATTTTATTCTCAATAAATTGGTCATTTGTTATAAAAATATTAAACCACAGACGTTATTTTCACTTAAAATTCGATCACTAATTGTATTTTCTTGCTACTTATTCTATTATGATAAAAAATGAGGATATTTTTGAAGTAATTTTATACATGAAAGGAGGAGACTGTCGTGTTGGGGATGGACAGAAATACTTTGTTAAAAATTCAAATTATTGATATTCTTGATAGTTTTCAAACTCCAATTTCCTTAAAAGAATTGCAAGAAAAAATCGGTTACGCAAGTATTGGTACAATTCGATTAAATTGTAAAGAACTGCAAGTTATCATTGATGAACTTTATACCGCGAAAAGTTACTCTTTAGAATTATTGATGAACAATGGACGAGGAATTCAATTGATTCGTTCTTCTTCGAATTTGCAGACATTGAAAATCTACTTATACCAAAAAGATTTAGGTTTTGAAATTATCCGTGAGATTTTGGCAAAACGTTCAATTTCAACAATTCAATTTTGTTTAGATAATAATATCAGTGAATCTAAACTGCGTCGTAAAATTAAACAAATCAATTGTGAAATTGCTGATTATCGTGTACATATCTCATGCTCTGCCACTATTAGTCTCAAAGCTCGTGAAGTTGATGTTCGTCGTTTCTATTATGTCTTTCTGCGAGGCTTTTATCGTCAATTTGATCAGATTACCTGGTTTAATACCGATAATTATTTGCAATTAGCTTTACAGACTGAAGAATATTTGAAGTTATCAAACAATCTAACTAATTTAGAAATGATCAGTTTTTGGATTTTTATCACTTACCAAGCAATTGATAAGAAAAGTCCTTTATTGTTAAGCGATAAAGAAGCAGACTTGATGAGTCGCTTTAAGTTTCCACCAAAACCTGCTTTTTTAAAAAATTGGGAAATAGATGATTGGCAATACTTTTTAACCGCGATTCATTGCTCACAATTAAGTAATTTTGAATTAAAGACTAAAGATCCCGCGGAAGAAGACTTTTTTTACTATGCTTCTGCTCACTGGGTCAGCTTATTTTCAAAACATTTCCGTCCGTTAACTGCGATCGAGCAAAAATATGTTTTTGAAAAAATCAAACAACAGTATGCTTCGTTCTTCTTTTTCAAATTAAATGATGCGATGTTAGACCAACTATGTAATAGTATTGCTCTTGAAAATATGTACGCTGAATTTCCTTATTATTTCAATCGGTTCCAAGCCTTTTGGGAAGAATTCACTCAAACAGTTCCAGAATATAAGCAAAGACAATTGTATGTCTATTCCGTTTTAACCAGTGTCACGCTCTTTTCGCTAGAAAATTGTTTACCACAAGTTAGCGTGTATGTTCATACAGAATTTTGTGAATTATTTAATATTTATATTCATCAGAAAATTGATTTACATTTTAGAAATCACTATCAGCTGACATTTACTCAGCATCCTAAAGATGCTCAGTTAGTCATTGGTACGACACCTACTTGTCGGTTGTTTTTGTTAGACGAACAAGAATCGATCGTCATTCGTTCAAATATTTCAGAAAAAGATTATTATGATATTGATCAAAAGTTACAAGCAATCGTTCAGAAAAGTTTACTTCCCTTACCAGAAAAAGTTGGTCAATATTGCTTGTTTGATAAATAACAGTTATTGTTTTTATCATTATAAGATTATGAGGAGGTTTTTATGGTTTACGTTAGTGAAATTTCTATCACCCGCCCCGATGAGTATGGTTCTGAATTAGAAAAAATGACTTACGAGGCTTTAACGACTCTGGATATCCCTTTTTATCAAGTAGCTACTGGAGAAGCATTGACGATGGAAGATTGTATTGATATCGATAAACGCCTAGGTATCGAAGTTGTTAAAACTATTTTCCTCTGCAATCAAAAAAAGACCCAGTTCTATCTGTATGTTACTCCAGCTGATTTTAAATTTGTGACGAAAGACTTTGGAAAAAAATTAGCGATTTCTCGAGTTTCTTTTGTTTCAGCTGAGCTTTTAAAGGAACGATTAGGCGTCATTCCAGGTGCCGCTACGATTTTCGGTCTGCTCCTTGATTCAGAGCATGAGATTCAGCTCGTATTTGATCGTAGGATTGCAGAACGTGACTGGTATGGCTGCAGCTCTGGTTCAGTGACTAATTACATGAAATTAGCCACAAAGGATCTATTGGAAAAGTTTTTACCCTATACAGGACATAAAATCCGCATCATCGATTAAAAAGTGGTAGGAGACCCCTCACCTACCACTTTTTTGGACGTTGTATTTTTGAAACTACTCAAAAACGGATTTCTATTTGAACATTTTGCTCCCTGTTATCCTTTATTCTTTGATACACTCAAAATATACTGCTTTTTCTTCAAACCTTTTACTGTTTCATAAAATGCTTATTTCGTTCTGCTTCTATGTTTTACTTTGAATATTATCACCCTTTCTTTTCGTATCTTCAAATACTTTTTAATTCGTTTTTATCACTAAAAGTATCTGTTTGGCAGCGCTGTTCCTGTTGTAATAAATATAATTTTTTCATGATAAATATCTACAAAAGCCCACATTTCAAAAAAAATATTGTCATTATGATTAATAAAAAAGCAGGCAACTTTCCATCCAGTTGTCTGCTTTTAGATCACTCATCACTATTTTCTGCTAGTTCTTGCTTATTAATCGACAATATTTTTTGTTGCAAACGATCATATACTACGATAAATTCCGCTATTCCTTTTTCAGAGGTCGGAACACGAAAATAATAATCTGACTGCCCATCAGTCGGTGTGTTGGTATGATAAAATCCTGATAAATAGGCGTGGGTCAAATCACCTCTTGTATCTCTAAATAAATCAAAGAATCCGCTTGGATCTGTAACATTCATACTCTTCTCCAATGCTTTAAATTCTGTTTGATCACTATTCATACCATCTTTTTTCATTTGGCGATAAAGTTGAACATCGGTTCCTCGTTGAACCAATTCTGTCCAGGCTGTTTCAAAATCAGCTGATTTATCTAAGTAAGTATCATCCTTAGTGATCACCGATTTTACCTCGCTATTTTCTTCAATTGTTAATTGATACAACTCTTTTGTATTAAACTGCAAACTGACCATATAATCATGCCGTGTGCCATTAGAGTCCGTAAAACTCCAAAGCTGTCTTTGTGACGTATAAGTTTTATCATTGATTAATCGCTGACCATATCCTACTAAACTGACACTGACAAATCCATTTTCTTCAGAACTGACCATAGGATAGATTTTACGATAAAAATCAAACAAATTTTTACTGTTTTTAGCAGGACCATAAACTTTTTCAATCGCCTCAGCCATCGATTGCGAACTAGAAAAATTTGAGCTATCCGAAAAAGCAGTATTCAATGCTTCTATTTTGTCTGTTTGTTCTTCTAATAATGTTTGATCATTAACATCTTTGAGTGCTAAAGAGTTTAATTTAGGGATTTCTTCTTGTTTCTCTTCTTTATCATCACTAACAAAAACACCGAAAGGAATTGTAAACTGTGGAAAATTCCCGCTCAAGACGATAGCAAACATCCCAACAAATAAGGCTGCCAATATCCCCCAAAAAATCAGCCATTTTTTCTTTGTCTCCATAATTCACCTCATTCTTTTTATATTGTGGATACAAATAGAAACGTCGTCAAGTCTTTCTACTAAATATCTTATCATTTTTACAAAAATATCTAAAATTTTTCTTGGAATAATTGGTTTATGATAGTTATTATGACTCTTTTCCATTAAAATAAAAGAAATGATTGAATAAGGGTAGGCACAACATGGCAAATAAAAAAGAATCAAACAAAAAAAAAGAATCAAACAAAAAAAAAGCAGCAAACAAAAAGAAAGCAATACACAAAAATACTACTCAAAAAAAAATAGCAAAATCGACTAAAATTTCAATTAGTATTATTGTAGTACTTCTTTTAATGCTCATTGCTGGATCTGTCTTCTTTTTTCAACAATATGGGAAAGAAGTGACTGCAGCAATTGATGCTGGTGAAGCGAATGCAGCAAAGATCCAAGAGAGTGATTTTAAACAACATTATCCAACAACTATTTTAGATAAAAATGGAAATGTCATCAAAGAATTAAAAACACAAGAACGTGATTACCTGACCTACGACAAAATGGATCCGTTAGTCTCCGAAGCCTTGATCTCGATTGAAGACAAACGTTTTTATGAACATCACGGTGTCGATACACAAGGTCTATTGACGATAGCGTTGAATGCCGCCACTGGTCGTGGTATTCGTGGGGCTTCAACGATCACGCAGCAGCTCGTCAAAAATATTTATTTAACACCGGAAGTCTCTATTTCGCGAAAAATTGAAGAAATGGTCATGGCTCAAGCGTTGGAAAAAAGATTCACTAAACATCAAATCTTAGAATATTATTTAAACAATGTCTATTTTGGTCATGGTGCTTACGGAATCAATGCCGCTGCGAAAGTTTATTTCGGCAAATCCATCAATGACACTAGTTTGTTAGAAAAAGCCACATTAGTCGGTATCACTAACAATCCTGGGATCTTTGATCCTGTTTCCAACAAAGAGAATGCATTAAAACGTGGAAAAGTAATCCTGAAACAAATGAACCAGCAAGGATATATTACTAAAGATCAATACAACAAAGCGATCGCTGATGATTTTACCGCTAAGATCCACAGTAATGCGTTAAACAATCAATTGGATAATAATGAAGTAGCGCTAGCAGTAGATTCCACAGCTAAAATTTTGATGGAACAACAAGATTTTCGTTTTCAATATCAATTTGACTCTAAAGAAGAGGAAGATCAATATAACAAAGAATACAAAACAGCCTATGATAAGGTTTATCAACGAATCCTTTCCGGCGGCTATCAAATCAGTACTAATATCGATAGCGATTTACACAATCAATTACAAGATATCGTAAGCAATGTCATGAATACTTGGCAAGATAAAGATGACTCTAGCGGGCTTTACACAAAGCAAGCTGCGATGACAGTTATTGATAATCAAACGGGCGATGTCGTTGCAAGTATCGGTGGGCGTGGTGAAGAAGGCAATCACTATAATCGAGCGTTCCTATCTTATCGACAACCTGGATCAGCTATCAAACCCCTTGTCTCTTATGCCCCGGCCTATGAACGTGGCTTATTAGAAACAAGTACCGTTTCAGATGATCGACCAAATAATACTTATCCAAATAATGTTTACAATAGTTCTAAAGGCAATTTAACACTAAGAAATGCTTTAGCAATTTCTTCAAACGTTGTTGCTTATAAGTTAGCTAGTGAAAATCGAGATGAATCTAAAGAAGCGATTTACCGTCCTTTATCTCAGATGCAGTTTACAGGTCTGGACGTCCAGGATGACAATCCGATTATTGCTGTCGGCGGGATGACCTACGGTGCCACTACCCAAGAAATGGCTAGCGGAATCGCTACATTAGTAAATCAAGGAAACTATCGAACGCCTTTGAATGTACAAACGATCAAACGCAAAGATACCGGCAAAGAAGTTTTCTCGCAAAATGATTTAACGCAACAAAAAGTTTATAGTGATGACGCGGCCTACCTAACGATCGACACGATGAAAGCTGTCCATCAAGATGCCAATGGTACGGCTGCTGGATTGACACTGGCACATAACCAGTATTGGGCCGTAAAAACCGGAACGACCGATGAAGCCAAAGATCTGTGGACGGTTGGTGCTACACCTTATTATACGGTGGCTGTTTGGGCTGGTGATGACACACCGCAAGCACAAGATAATTCCAGTGTCGGACAAGCAACAAAAGAAATTTTCAAACAAACGATGGATCTTTTGAACAATGGCAAAGACGATGTCGACTTCCAGATGCCCTCGTCCGTTCAGCAATCGGGTGGACAACTGGTTACTCGTTCAAGTCAAACCAAGCAAGTCTTAGAAACCCGAAAAAATGCTTTGCAAGCTGCGACGACTAATTTGGATACTTTAGCAAAACAAAAAGCGAATGAAATCACGGCTGCCAAATTAGATACTCCAATGGTATCCGATGCGACAACTTTTAGTAATCAATTGATCGCTGATCGAATCGATACTTTAAGTGATTTTGAAATCATCGTCACAGATACCCAAGATAATTGGCAAACATTTGATCAATATGCCCAACAAGTTTATGCCTTGGTTCAACAAGTTGAACCTTCTGGTGGTACGTTATCAAATCAATACACCAATGTTTATCAAAATAAACAGACCGAATATGCTCGTGCAAAATCTTCTCTAAATTCAGTTGTCTCTACTATAGATGATCAGATAGATGATACTAAAAATCAAACTAAAGATTTAGACAAGCAAATCAGTGAGTTGAAAAAACAAATTGAAGACGAAAAAGACGATTAGTTTAACTAATCGTCTTTTTTATTTATTGTTGGATAGTTGTTCCGCTGTTACCCGTAATAGCTGCCGAAGCTTGTTCTAATGAAGCAATCACGGCTTGGCGACCTACTTTTGATTGTACAAAATCAATCGCTGCTTCCACTTTAGGCAGCATACTACCTGGCGCAAATTGTTTTTCTTCAATATAATTCTGCATTTCTGCGACAGTTGTTTTTACTAATGCTTTTTGATCTGCTTTTCCAAAGTTCACAAAGACATGATCCACTGCAGTTAGAATGATAAATATGTCCGCATCGATTAAGGCTGCCATTTTTGCTGCTGCAAAATCCTTATCGATCACTGCATCGATACCTTTATAACGCGTACCTTCATAGATGACTGGAATACCTCCACCGCCGCAAGCAATCACGACTTGACCAGCATCAACCAATGTTTTTAAGCTGATTTTTTCATAAATGTCGACTGGTTTAGGTGAAGGAACTACTCGACGCCAACCACGTCCCGCATCTTCAACGTACACCTCTTGGGTTTCTTTCATCAATTGTTTCGCTTCTGACTCGCTAAAATAACCACCGATTGGTTTCGTAGGATTTTCAAATGCAGGATCTTTTGAGTCTACGACCACCTGTGTCAGCATTGATACAACTGGAATATCTTCTAGACCACGAGCAACCAATTCTTCATCGATTGCTTGTTGTAAGTGATAACCGATGTACCCCTGACTCATCGCAGTACATTCAGGAAATGGCATCGTATCTTCTGGCGCTTGACTTGTTTCTTCAAAAGCTAAACGAATTTTCCCAACTTGCGGTCCATTCCCATGAGCAATGACTACGTAATGACCCGCAGTAATTAGATCAGCAATCGATTTTGCGGCAAGTTCCGCCTTAGTTAATTGTTCATTGGCAGAATTTCCTAAAGCATTTCCGCCCAATGCGATAACGATTTTTGACATGTGCTTCTCCTACCTTTTTGGTTGTTGTTGCGTGATACAGTGGATATTTCCTCCACCGTAAACGATCTCAACTGTATTTACTCCAACGACATCCTTATCGGGAAAAATCATTTCTAATTGTTCCAAAGCTAACGCATCATTTTTATCGCCGTATTGCGGAACGATCACACCATTATTTGTGATCAAAAAATTCATGTAAGAAGCGATACAAATGTCCCCATCTTCACGCGGCATCGTTCCTTCAACGTAATCGATTTTAAATTCCCCTTTGATCGTAACATTTTCTACTGGGCAGCAAATTTTATGGACTTTTAATTGCCGTCCTTTTGCATCCGTCATCTGGCTCAAACGTTTATACGCATCTTGAGCCGCTTCATAGAATGGACTAGCTTGATCTTCTGTATAAATACACGCCACTTCTCCTGGGCGGACAAAACATGCTACATCGTCCACATGCCCATTCGTTTCTTCCGGATCGATTCCATCGCCTAACCACAATACTTTTTCACAATTCAAATGCTCACATAATTTTTGTTCGATTTCTGCTTTAGACAGTTGAGGATTTCGGCCTTCACTTAACAGACACATTTCGGTTGTCAACACCGTACCTTCTCCATCTACGTGGAATGAGCCACCTTCTAAAACAAAATCGGCAGTCCGATAAGAATCGACTTGTTCAATTTCACAAATTTTTTGAGCAATTAAATCATCTTGATCCCATGGAAAATAAAGACCCTCTACTAAACCGCCCCATGCATTGAAACCCCAATCATTTGCTCGCAGCTCTCCTTGATCATTGATGACAAAACTTGGCCCGCAGTCTCGGATCCAGGCATCATTATTGGACATTTCAAAAACAGTAATCGTTTCAGGTAGTTGACGTCGACAATTCTGGAATTGCTGCTGAGAAACGACTACGTTCATTGGAGTGAACTGACTGATTGCTTTTGCCACTTCAGTAAATGCTGCTTGCGCTGGTTTTCCGCCATCGCGCCAATTATCGGGACGTTCCGGCCAGATCATCCAAACCTTTTCTTGTGGTTCATATTCTCCCGGCATTCTATACCCGTCTTGTTTCGGTGTTGTCTGTTCGATTCTCTTTGCCATGATAAAGAACTCCTTCTTTTTTAATATTTTTTACTTTAATGATCACTTCACCAAAAAGTGTGAATACGACCGCTCCAATCGTAATCGGTAATTGCTGGCTCAGTGTTTCAGCATCAAATTGTAACGGTACTGCAGTAAAAATGAGTGAAATAATAATCATGATCATTGGCAATGCGATTAAGATTTTTAACACATTTTTGCTACCGCCAACTCTAAAAGGTCGTGGTGTTTCTGGATCGATTTGACGTAATTTGTAAAAAGCTGGAAAGACCGGAACATACGACATCAAGAACATCACTAAATTTAAAGAGAAGAATGCCCAGAATAAATCTTGATTCGGTAAAATCGGAGCAATAATCACAACGATCGAGGCAACTACGCCATTCATGATCGCAGCTCCGATCGGCATTTCATTTTTTTTGCTTCGTTTAGCAAATACTTTTGGCATATCTCCATTTTCAGCTGCATAACACGCCGTATTGTTGACCCCTAGTGACCAAGAGATCATATTCCCAAATAGGGTCAGCAAGAATAAGAAAGCCATTGCGATGATAAACCAGCCGCCAGTTGAACCCGTCAACAATTTGAAGCTGTCCATCAATCCGCTCCCGGTACTGATTTGATCGGTTGGAATGGCAACACCAATCCCAAAAGCTGAAAAGATATAGATTGCAGCAATTACTAAGCCTCCCGCAATAATCGATTGCGGTATTTGTTTTTTAGGATTTTCCATGTCATCTGCAAAAGTACAAATAACCTCAAAGCCTAACAGGTTAAAAATAATAACTGAAATAAAAGATAAGCTATTTAAATCAAAACTTGGCAACATCGATTTAAGCGTAAACTCGTTTGCCACACCTTTTGTCAATGCAGTATATACGCCTAAGCCACCAATCAAAATGGCCAATAACATTTTTATCACTGCTGCACCATTAAGAATCCAAACACTATCACTGACTGGATAAAAACTAATCCAAACAATGATCCAAGTAAATGCTAATTCAATCAAAATAGCGGTAACTGTCGAAAACTCCACACCTGTGATCGTCGTCAGCAAACCTGGACACATGACTGCTAGTGATGCTAGCCATAATGGGTAATTGATCCAATAATACCAAGACACACGTGAACCCCAACGATGACCAAAAGCTTTGGTTACCCAATCATAAATGCCGCCATCACCAATATAAGTGGTACCTAATTCTGAAGAGATCAATCCATAAGGCAAAAGAAATGCAATCAATAAAAAGATCCACCAAAAAAATTGTGAATTTCCGATTGCTGCTACAGGAGCGGCTGCTTCAGCCACAAATACTACACAGATAACGGATAATATCGCACTCATCAAACTAAACTTTTTCTTATTTTCACCCATTGTTTTCTTCCTTTCCGGTAGAAACAGGGATTGAGAAACAGCCTCAATCCCCGAATGGAAATAATCAGCTCAAAAATGATTGCCTATAAATTATTTCCTACCTGCCTCTGTCTTTAGAGTGCTCTTCCTAAAAAATCTTCTAACTCAGCTTTAGCATCGGCTTGTTTTTGTTCGTTGATTGGATTTTTTTCAGCATAATCATTCATTAAATAAACCAATAATCCTCGAATCGAAGTTAAGCGGTTCTCTGCTTCATCAAAACAAATAGAATTTGGACCATCCATCACTTCGTCAGTCACTTCTTCTCCTCGTGTAGCAGGTAAACAGTGCATGAATTTAGCCTGCCCCCCAGCACGTTGCATCAATTCATCATTGACTTGATACTTAGGGTAGAACGTTTTCATTCGTTCTTCTTCCGATAATTCTGCTTCATAAAGACCGTACCAAACGTCCGTATAGACAAAATCAGAGTGTTCGATTACATCGATTTGATCAGATACTACATATGAACCTCCAGATTCCTTGCAGATTTCAGCTAATTTCGCCCGATGATCGTCATTCAATTGAAATCCTTCTGGACCAAATTGGACAAAATCCATGCCCATCTTTGTGGCTACTAACCCTAGAGAGAAACACACTTGTGTCGCATCACCAATAAAGGAAACTTTACAATCCTCTATTTTCTTTCCTTCCGGTAAGTGTTCAATCATTGTGCATAAGTCACCTAATTCTTGCGTAGGGTGATTATAATCAGACATTCCATTGATTACTGGAATCGTCGCATGAGCAGCTAAGTCATTTACACTATGGTGTCTCTCAACACGTGCCATCAAAATATCTACTAAACGAGATAATACTTGGCTCGTATCTTCAAGCGTTTCATGCCCGCCCAATTGGATCTGACCCGGCGCTAAATATTCCGCATGTCCTCCTAGTTGAGTCATTGCTGTTTCAAATGAAACACGTGTCCGAGTGGATGACTGTTGGAAGATCATTCCTAAGGACTTATTTTTTAATAGTGGTGGATAAAAACCATTTTTGATAGCCGCTTTAATTTTCAATGATAGATCAACGATGTATTTTATTTCCTCCTTTGTATAATTTTCAGTGGTGATAAAATCGCGTTTAGTCATATTGACGCCTCCTAAATAATTTGTTTTGCTTTACATCCTGACTTTAAACAAAAAACAGGAAGTTTACGATAAGCTAAAGGTTGTAAACGCTAACAAAAATATTTGGCTACGATTTTTCATTGGTTTATATTTGGATATAAACCTTTTATTTATCAAGGGTTTAAAAAAGTTTAGTTGAAAGTTTAGCGGATTTCGAACTTGAGCAAGGATAAAAGATGTTATACTTACTTCAAAAGCAGATGAACTAAAATAAGAATTGAGAGGAGTTTCGTAATGGTTGCTATTTTTTTATACAACATTCTTTTGATCGTTCTTTACTCTATCACATTGGCCTTTGCAATCAATGCTTATCTAAAAGAAAGAAAGCAAGTCTTTTTATTCATTAGTCTCTATCTCGCCTTTTTTATTTTTGATAACGTTATCATTTATATGACTGAATTCATCAATTCCTTTGCTCACAGTTATGATCAAGCCTTTATGAGTGCTCCTGCAATCAAAACCATCATTTTTATGGGCAATGCCTTTCTAGCTATCTCAATTCTTGCAGAAATACGAAAAGAAAAACTAACTATCTTCCATTATGCCCTCTTGGTGTTCTTAGCCATTTGGATGATCTCGATTCCGATGCTTCCTAACTCAGCTATAAAAGTTTGGCTGTACTATATACCAAATCAACTTTTCCTTTTATTTCTTGCTTTTTATTGTTGGCAAGGAACAAAGAAAAAGCTCGCTCCCGATACTTCAGGGCTCTTAAAAAAATTAGCTGGAATTAATCTGCTCTTTTCACTTTTGATCATTCTTGAAGATAGCTTTGTGATTTTTAATATTGACCAATATAGCTCTCTAACAACTAAAATATACAATCGCAGTATTTCAGAAGATATTTTTTCAATCGTTATCTGCATTGTATTACTTCAATTTTTCCTTAAAGAACGAAGCCCTCAAACGTCTACGATAGATGATCACTCTGTAATGATTCGTCAGTTTTGCCAAGATCATCAATTTACTCAAAGAGAATCAGAAATTTTCACGTTGCTCCTGCTTCATCATTCCAATCAAGAAATCGCAGATGAACTTTTTTTGTCTCTAGGCACCGTTAAGACTCATGTCCATAATATTTTTATCAAGTTAAACATTAAAAAGCGTACCCAAATCACGATATTGTTCGAAAGTTATCAGCAGCATTACCATCAAAAGCTGGCCTAAAAAGGAGTGCTTCCACTGGGAAGCACTCCTTTACCTTTTAATCATCATCCTCAGATGAACTTGAAGAGCTACTTGAGCTCGAACTGCTAGAGGAACTTGAAGAACTTGAACTACTTGAAGAACTTGAATCCTCTGACGAAGATGATTCTTTTTCTTTTTTGCTATCATCAAGCGATGCCTTTAATCGTTGATATGACTCATAGGTTTTTTGTTTCTCTGCTAAAGTCTTTTTTAATTCTGTTAATTCTTTATTTCGTTCAGCCAATTCTTTGGCTTGACGTTCTTGGTATTCTTTTTCAGCAGTCGCCATTTCTGATTCACTTTGTTGGATTTCATTCGCAAAACTATCATTTTGATTGGTCAAATTATTTTTGACTGGATCTAACTTAGCTAATAGATTTTCTTTATAGTCACCATCTGGTAAAATCGCGATTGTTTTTACGCCTGCCAAATATTCAGATAAAGATACATCATCCTTGGTGACTAAACTGGTCACTTCTGAATCAGCTTTCGAATAATCAGCTGACTGAGTTGACGCGATACGTAGAATCATACTGATATCTTCGCCCCACGCTGTTCCTTTATTCGAACTTTTGCTCAATTGTGTTTTTAATTGATCGATTGAACTTTCATTAGGCTTTTTTAGAATGGGATGGGCGGAAAGATCTAATCCATTCAAAACTTCCGTCTCAAAAAGATCGTTCATATCTGTTTGGATCGTAAAATCTGCCTTTGCTTGCTCAATGTCTTTAATGGTTTCACTATTACTTTTTTGATTTTTTACATCTTGAATTAAGTCATCAAAATCACTGGCTGTAATATCCGCTTTAAAATAGCCCGTAGATTGATCCTCATATAAATTTGCTAAACGCTCATTTAAAACTTTCTGATTCTCATTTTCTGTAGTTGCTACTTTGTCCTGAAAAATACGGTAACTAGCAAGTCCTACCGCTCCAAAAACAATGATTCCCAGGATGACCCAACCGACTATTTTCTTACTCAAATCGGTTCCTCCTCATATAATTTGTCAATATTATAACATTTTAATTGATACAGACGATCTTTTATAGGATAATCTTCGATAACTCTTTCTATATTTTTGTTATTTTAAAATAATTGGAAAATTCTCACCTTTTTATCATATTGTATCAAATTTCCTTTACTGTTTTAAATTTTCTGATAAAATTTTACTAATCTTAAAAAAAGGACTGATTTTATTGGAAAGTCATGAGGAATTAGAAAGAGGATTAAAGAATCGTCATGTGCAACTAATATCGATTGGAGGAGCAATCGGAACCGGACTATTTCTTGGCTCTGGTAAAACCATCCAACTTACAGGTCCTTCGATTCTTTTATCATATGCCATTACTGGTGGTATTATCTTCTTGATTATGCGCGCTCTTGGTGAATTAATGTTATCAAACTTAAATTACCATTCATTTTTGGATTTTATTGCCGATTACCTTGGCAAAAAAGCGGCCTTCGTCACAGGTTGGACCTACTGGTTTTGTTGGATTGCAATTGCGATGGCCGATTTAACCGCTACTGGTATGTATGTTAGGTATTGGCTCCCAAATGTTCCACAATGGATTCCTGAAATTATTGCTTTAGCAATTTTATTAGGACTCAATCTTGTTGCGGTAGGACTGTTTGGTGAAATGGAATTCTGGTTCGCATTAGTAAAAGTCATCGCGATCATTGCCTTGATTATTGTGGGAGCAGTCATGATCGTTATGCATTTTCAAACCAGTGCCGGACCTGTGCAAATAAGTAATTTATGGAGTCACGGCGGGTTCTTTCCTAAAGGAGTTCACGGTTTTGCCCTCTCCTTCCAAATGGCAACTTTTGCTTTTTGTGGTGTGGAATTAGTTGGGCTGATTGGTGGGGAAACTTCTGATCCAAAAACCGTTTTACCAAAAGCCATCGATAATATTCCGATTCGGATCATTTTATTTTATCTTGGTTCATTGTTTGTTATCATGTCGATCTACCCTTGGACGAGTTTATCCGCTGATCGCAGCCCCTTTGTTCAAGTTTTTTCAGAAATCGGAATCGTAGCAGCCGCTTCAATCGTCAATTTAGTGGTATTGAGTTCTGCGATGTCTGCATGTAATAGTGCGATTTACAGTACCAGCCGAATGGCTCGTTCATTGGCACAAGAAGGCAGTGCGCCTAAAAGTTTTGCGAAATTGACCCGTCACCGTGTACCAGGGAATGCCTTAGTATTCTCAACATTGGTCATTTTCATCGCTGTTCTTTTGAACTTTTTCGTTCCTAGTCAAATCTTTACATTGATTAGTTCAATCGCTACGATCTGTTTTATTTTCATTTGGGGAATGATCACATGGACCCACATGCGCTATCGTAAAACGAATCCCGAACTTGTTGCTAAAAGCTCATTTAAATTGCATCTTTATCCTTATGCAAACTATTTGATTTTTGCTTTTCTTGCCTTCGTCTTGTTCGTTTTAGCACTAGCGCCTGATACAAGAGAAGCGTTGATCTTTTCTCCACTATGGTTCATCGTGCTTTTAGTGATTTACCAGTTTAAATTCAAAAATAAAAAACCAGAATCGAATGAAATTTTAATGAATTCTGACATCAAACATTAAAAGTTGTTATTTTTTAAATATTCTAAGTTAAATAAATAAATCACAAAAAAGCAACATTCCAAATAATTTGGAATGTTGCTTTTTAATTGATTTTCGCGATGAAACGCTCCATGCGTGTCATTGCTTCTTTTAATTCGTCTAACGAGTAAGCATAAGATAACCGGATAAATCCTTCGCCGCTGTCACCAAAGGCTGAACCTGGAACAACCGCCAAATTTTCTTCTTCTAACAATCTTAAGGCAAACGCTTCACTACTCAACCCAAAATGGCTGACCTGTGGAAATAGATAAAAAGCTCCTTTGGCTTTATAACAAGGCAAACCCATTTTTTCTAAGCGATGATGTAGATAATTACGTCGTTCTTCATAGGACAGACGCATCTCTTCCACTGTTTCTTGCCAATTATTTTTCAGTCCTGCTAACGCAGCATATTGACTAGCCGTTGGAGCAGCCATGATCGTGTATTGATGCAATTTTAATAATTGTTCCATAAATAATTCTGGTCCTGCAACGAAGCCTAAACGCCATCCTGTCATAGCAAAACCTTTTGAAAATCCGTTGATTACAATAGTTCGTTCTCGCATACCAGGTAATTCTGCAATACTGACAAACGGTTCATCATAGACCAGTTCGGCGTAGATTTCATCTGTTAACACTAATAGATCATATTTTTTTACAACATCAGCAATTTTAATCAACGCTTCTCGATCCATCGTTCCACCTGTTGGATTATTAGGATAAGATAAAATCAAAATTTTACTTTTATCCGTTATGACCCGCTCCAGCTTTTCAGCTGTCAGTTGGAATTGATCCTCGGCCAATACATCAACGGTGACTGGTGTGCCACCAACAATTTTAGTGATTGGCTGATAACAAACAAAACTAGGCTGAGGAATAATCACCTCGTCCCCTTTTTCCACAAAAATTCGTAAAGCCATATCGATAGCTTCGCTGCCGCCGACTGTCACAATGATCTCAGATGCTGGATCGTATTTTACTTTATTGCGAAACTGCAAATATTCACTGATTTTCTCTCTTAATTCCATTAGACCAGCATTTGCGGTGTAAAAAGTCCGCCCTTCTTGGAGTGAACGCACGCCTTCTTGGACCATATGTGAAGGGGTATCAAAATCGGGCTCCCCGACACCTAATGAAATCGCGTCTGGCCGTTCTGAGACGATATCAAAAAATTTGCGAATTCCTGATGGCTGAATCTCACGTATATTACGGTTTAAAAAATCTCTCATGGGCTCACCTGGATTCGATGATCTGTCGTATCTTGAGAAAGATCGATGCCCCATTCTTTGTATTTATCTAATAAGAAATGTGTCCGCGTCCCTGAGACATCAGGAATCGAAGCCAAATTAACAGAGATAAATTTCGAAATTTCTTTAATGTTACGCCCTTGAAGCTGCAAAATAAAATCAAAACCGCCACTGATAAAATAGAGTGATTTTACTTCTGGAAATTTACGTACTTGATCAGCTAATTCACGATAGCCTTCTTCCCCTCTAGGAATAGTGCGCACTTCTACGATTGCTTCGATCAAATCATCTTCGACTTTATCCCAGTCGATCAGCGCTCGATAACCGCAGATGACTTTTTCTTGTTCCAATCGTTTGATTTCATTGGCTACAATGATCGTTTCTTCACCTAGCATGATGGCATATTCTTCAATGCTTAACCGGCAATCTGTTTCAATCAACTTTAAAAGCTGTTTTTGCTTTTTTTTCTCCATCGAACTATTCCCTTCATGTTCACTATTTAAATAACTTTCTAATTTATCATTTATTATTCCTAAAAAAAAAGAAACTGTCAAATTTTTTTGAAATAAATTACGCTTAAAAACTTTCTATCTTAAGAATTCAAAATAAAATTCGTGATTTTCATAACACAAGCAAGCCGTTTCATAGTACAATAAGTAAGATAAGTATCAAGAAAAAGTAGAGGGATTGGAGGTTTTTGGATGGAACAAGTCATAGAAATATTTGTTGAAAAACAACGTCAGCGTTTAGCTGATGGAAAAATTAGACAGGAAGAATATGAAGCCTTTTTAGACGGGATCAATGATGCCCTTTCATTTTTAAGTTTGCATTATGTAAATAGCTCTGAAACAGTTGAGAAAACAGATCGCAAACCAGCGAGTTTCAATGAAATCGAAGAGAAATATAAAAAATTCCGCGAGGTGGCCATGTATAAAAATAGTTTTTTACGTGTTTCCGATATCATTAAATATTCCGGCCAAACGACTGACTTGCTACAAAAAATCACCCATTCTGTTCGAGAGGAATTATAAAAAAGAAGCGACTAATCGCTTCTTTTTTATATTGCACTTAGCCTTTTAATAATAACTCATTGTAAAAGGCTTGACCGATTTCTTTTAATTCACTTTTGTTAAATGACTTTGCGATCCATGTAGGCATCGGTACTTCTACGGTTCCATAGATTTCGATCATCACTTGAATGAACGAGGACGTATTCAATTGATCGATCGCTTTTCGCAACCGTTTGGCTGGTTCAAGTAAACGGCTTTCAATATGTTGTGTCCGATAAATTTTATAGATTTTTCGGCCCTCTTCGGCCGCTAGAGAAAACAAGGGCTGTTCTTCTGCAATTGCTTGCAGTGTTTCTTGTTTGTAGCGATCGTAACGTTGCTGCCATTCTAACAGTTCACGATAGACCGTTTCGATTTTTTGTTCGCGTACCGTCGCCAGGGCACTATAAAAATCGATCGGTAATTTTTCGACTCGTCGCTCACGTTTGATCCATGTGGCTAATGTCGATTGTGGGATACCTGCTACTTTTCCAAATTGTTCCACTGTAATTCCTAAGTCACGTCGAATATACATTTTAATCGGGTGTTCAATCATTGTTAAAGACATTTTTCCACCTAGCTCTCTTGCGATATTTATACTTCATTATATCCATTTATTAGCAAAAGACCAAGTATAAAGAGCATTTCTCTGCTTATACTTGGTCTTTTTTATTTTTTATTTTGTTGATTCATTCGTCGTTCAGTTATAGCCTTTTGCATTTCTAACCGTTGTTTTTGCTTCTCCAAACGAGCGATGTCGCGTTCTGCATGATGTTTGTCTGAATCTTGCAATTCGAGCAAATGTTTTTTACGCTCATTGATTTCTTGATCAATGTTTCCTTCCCATTCAGCCATCACTTGTTTCCAACGATCTGGATCTTGGTCATTCCCTTGTTTCATTGAATCTCTCAATAAAGAAGAATAACGTCGAACCGAATTTCCCCATAGTTGATCGCGGTCTTGGAAGTAATCTGCTTGTTGCTCTTCATCTAACGTAGCGACCAAATTATCTTCTTCCCGATCAACGATGTTCTGTAAGAAAGCTAAGATCGGTAAAATCAAATAAATCACTAATGCTGGTTTGACAAAGAAATTCCCGAAAACTAACAAAAGGATCCGAAAACTGATCGCAACTAAATCTTGTCGATTCAATTCATGAAAACGCTGATTCCGTTGTTCGTTGTCCGTTAACGCTTGACCAGTTAAAGCAACAATCAGACGACGCATGACAAATGTGACGATCAAAGTTAATACACCATAAATCAATAAAGTTTGTTTAGTGGTATCTTCAATCAATAATCTAGTTGCTGAAGGAACCAATGACAAGAAAAATAGTAGTAGTAGATAAATAACTAAGTCTTTATTTTTAACTTGCTCGATTTTATTAAAAGCATAGCCCGTTTGAAACCAAAGATTTGCCACAAAACAAAAACTAATGAAATAAATACCAACTGCTCGGAACAAAGAGTTCATATCAACCATCCCATTGGCTGCAGTTTGAATCGGTAATTCTAAAACAATGATCGTGAGGATAATCGCGATAATGGCATCGCCAAATACTACAACACGTTCTTTCATTTTTTCATCTCCTTCCTAACATCATATACTATACCAGAAAAAAAGAATAATGATAAGGGACCCTTATTAGATTTCGATTTCACTTAGATCTTTCTTTTTATTAGAAAAGCGTGTTAAAAGAATAACTGATCCAATCACCAAAAGAAATCCGAAAGTTTGGGTAATCCCAAACCGGCTATGAAATAGGACCACACTCAATATCGTTGCTAAAACAGGTTCTACCACCGTCAAAATCCCCGCCAACGAAGCCTCGATGAAACGTAAGCTTGATAATTGGAATAAAAACGGCAAGGCGGTTCCAAAGATAATGATACTGGCAATCAAAAGCATCGATAATCCATCAACATGAAAATTGGTTTGCCAAAAAGGCTGAATGGGCTGGAACAAGATCCCGCCAATCAACATCCCTAATCCACAGATTCGGATCTCGCCATATTTTATCAATAGTTTTCGTGGTTGAATGGTATAAAAAGCTAATGTGACTGCTGAAGCCATCCCCATCGTAAAACCCATTGGAGAAATATTTAATGTCTGTATATTTCCTTCAGCCACGATAAAAAAGACCCCCACAAAAGTCATCAGCATCAAAAAAATTTCAATCAAATTGATTCGTTTTTCTTTATTCAGAACTAAATAAATGAAAATAAAAATAGGGCCGGTAAATTGTAAAATCGTCGCAATTGCCGCTCCACTATATTGGATGGCTTTAAAATACGTATACTGAACACCTAACATTCCTATCAATGAAAAAAGCAGTAGACTGATTCCATCTTTTAAATGAATGGTTTGCTTCTTTGATGAACGCTGAAAAAAACTGAAAACAGTCAATACTATTCCCGCCATCAATAAACGCACACTAGCTAGCCATTCTGGACTTACAAAATATTGTTCAAATAAAATCTGGCACATAATCCCTGATAAAGCCCATAAGGCTCCCGCCGAACAAGCCAATAATACACCCTTTATTTTCATTTAAAACTCCCTTTCGATATTTTTATTATTATAACATTCTCTATTTAATGTGCTAGGCTTTTTCAAAAAATTCTGACAACTTAGACCAATTAAAAACCTACCACATTTTTATGTGGCAGGTTGATTTCTATTCTTTATTAATTGGCAATTCTAATCTTGATTCGGCTAAATCCAACGTATATTCAATTGCTTGATTGCCTCTGACCGTCATTCCAAAATCAGTTCCATAAACTGCCAGTCCAATTTGATGGCCTGCGGGAAGATGATACAGCGTTGGCTGCAGCACGACTTCGATTTCGACAAATTCATCGGCTTTTAAATCATCGACTTTCCATGGATTGCTGCGATTTTGGAGGTTGATGTGTCCACGGCTAATTAATTTATACTCATCTGCGGTGCCCAATTTAAATTCAACTAAGTTATCTTCCCGCCATTTTCTCCCTAGCGGCAAGCCATGCAATGCTAAGACATCTGGCACCAGTTTTAACCGTTTAGCTTTACCAAAATCGATCAGCTCAAAGCTCAACATTCCTAAATCAGCCGTAGAAGCCACTTTTACTTTGACAGTTGGTCGACCATTCAAAAATACTTCTGCAGGTAAGCTTTCCGTTTTAGCCAAATAACGATGCCCCTCCATTGCTCCAGGTTCTTTTAATTCTTTTTCCCAAAGCGCAATGTCTTTCGTATATTTTTCGTATTGCTCAACTGGTAATTGATCATTGAATGTCACGCTACCAGAACTTCTTTCTGCATCCAATTGCGCCTTGCCGAAATAATAGGTTTGTTTCTGCTCAGATCCCCAATTTTCTAATGAAGACCAGCTCGTTGTTTCCGTATTTTTTTGATAAAGAATGTCTGGCAAAATGTCTTTAGCACCGTTTTCTAATCCGTAAAGTTTATGACTCAACCATAGATTCATCATATCTTGGAAATCTAGCGACGGCATATTGTTGATATAAATATGCTGTCCTTGATGAAGGATTATTTTTTTGGCGACCGGAACTTCTTGCAATGCATCCCATAAATCAGCAACTTGGCGTGGTTTGACATTCCAATCGTTCAATCCATGAACCATTATGACATCGCACTTGATATCTTTGATAGTCGGTAAATAATTTCGTTCATCCCAAAAAGTATTATAATTACCGGTTTGACGGTCTTGTAATTTCGCCATTTTATCTAGATAATCTAAAAAGAACTCTTTGCTGTGTAAATAATCACCCGCATTTCGCATTTTGCTGAAGGTTTCAATGGCCAGTACATCGGCGTCCTCTCCCGGGAATCCTCCCGGAGCGATCACCAAACCATTATCACGATAATATTGATACCAATCAGAGATAGCTGCTTCAGAAATGATTGTCTCTAATCCAGCGACATGACGTGTTGCACAAGCGGTTGCTAGCGTACCTAAATAAGATTTGCCAGTCATCGCTACTTTACCATTGCTCCACCAAGCGGTGATCTCAATATTATCTGTTCGATTGGTAAACGCACGACGATTGCCTGCCAACCATTCAATATACGCCACCATTGCCGTTGTTTGTTCTGTTGAACCACAGGTTTGGATACCATCTGAATCTCGCGTGCCGATTCCAGCACCATAAACGACAGCAAATCCACGTGCTAAAAAGAAATCATTCAAACTATAATTACTTTCTCGACTAAATGTTTCCGTTGCGTGCGTAGCTTGACCTTTAACCTCACGCTCAGCAGGAAGTTCTACTGCTTTTGGCTGGTATTTGATTTCTTCATAGGTTGTATTATTAGGTTCTTTTCTTTCTAAAGGGACATTCACATCATACGTTCGTTCCTCACCGGCAGGACCATTGACGCCTTGACTATAAGGACTAGCTGTAAATAATGTTGGTACCTGCAATTCCTCTTCTGTTTCAATCGGCCGCAAGATCTCTAGTTTTAATAAATCACGCTTGCCATCTTGATCCGTATCCAAAGGCGCTTCTACATAGACAACTTCTCGGATCAAACGACTAGTATCAAAAACAGCTTGCGCTTTTCCGTTAAAGAAGAGCGGCTTTTCGATCACTTTATTATCATAATATCCCTCAGAAGCCAGCTTATCTAAATAATTCAAGCCGTTTTTTGTATGGGTCGTTAATAATAAATACCAAGCTTCAATAATCGTATCCGTCTGCGTAAAATCCCCTGCAAATAAAGGAACTCCGAGTTTCTTTGCGTCCGCTAAAACTTTTTCTGGCACAAAATCGATTGTGGGTTCAAATTCCAACAGCTGTAACGCCATCGTATAAAAAATTTCATTCGTTAAAGGTGCGGTTGTTTGATAAAAGGCTGCCGCATCCATTGTTTCGGAAACCAAAAAATTGCCTAACTTATTAATAAAACCAATTTGATCACGAACGTTTAAAAAACTTTTTTGTAAGAAGTCAAACCAAAGTGTTTTACTATCATAAAAATCCTTGTCAGCTAAAAAACCAATTTGACTAAGTTCTTGCTTTGCTTCTTTTAAAACTACTCGTTTGATACCATATTGATTGATTTTCATCTCTTCACTCCTTTATTTAAAACTAGCTTGTTTTTACCTATTCTATAAATCAAGTATAACAAACAAGACGTTTAAATTCGCTTAAAAAAGAAATCGTTTCCGATGAATGCATAAAATAAAAAGACCTTCCAGCAAAATTTGCTGGAAGGTCTTTTGTTTATACTAGTTCGATGTATTTCTCATTCTTCTCTAAATGATTTAGATAAATCAATAAACGATCGTACAATTGATTATTGGCTTCTTCAATGGCTGCACCAAGGTTTTCACCAATTTCTCTCACTGTTCGTTGGCCATCGATTTGTTGGAGAATGAAACTACCATATTTATCAAGTTCCATTTCAGAAGTTTCTGGGATCTTATAATGAATCTTACGTAAGAATCTTTGGACCCAAGCATTTTGTTCAGTGATCACAAATACGATGCCATCACGAACTTCATAATGCAAATCTTCTTTTTGACGATAAACTCGATCTAATAATCGATCTGTTTCAGGATTCACAGCATTAGGCTGTTGATTAGTCATTGTGTTTCACTTTCTTCACGCTTAACAACGGAACGATGATCGCCACAACTAAAATCGCAAGTAGTAAGAAGGCTGCACCATTAGATCCTAAGAATCCAGTTGGTGTTCCTGGAGTTACTACACCAGTGATTTGTAAGATGATTCCGATCAAACCGATGATTGACCCACCAGCGATTAAACCAGATGATAAGCTGACACCTAAAGTAACACGTTCTTCAGCAACTTCTTCTGTTTCTTTTTTGTTTAGTTCATCGATCAAACGACGGATCAACGCACCAACTAAAATGATTGAAGTTGTTGAGATTGGTAAGTAGAACCCAATTGCAAATGTCATGATCGGCACTTTCATGAAGTGTAACACGATACCCATGGCAATACCTGCAATAACCATGTGCCATGGAAGTGAGCCAGTCATAATACCTGAAGTTAATGTTGCCATTAAGTTCGCTTGTGGTAAACCGAATGGAGGGTTAGAACCAGTGATCGCTAATTGTGGAGCTAAGATAACCATCATACCTGTAACGATAACCACACCTACGATGTTAGAAATCAAGAAATAACGACGTCCTTCTGAGAAGTTTCCGCCCATTACGAAAGTAACTTTTTGTGATTGAGAGTAACCACCAGCTACAGAGATTGCTAATACGATAAATGTACCAAATAATAGTAATTGTTGTGTGTTTTCAGTTGTTGTCCAACCCATCATAACAAATACTAGTGTTAAGATAACCATTGAAGCAATCGTCATACCAGATACTGGCAAGTTTGAAGTTCCGATCGTACCAGTCAAACGACCAGCAACGATAACGAATAAGAAACTCAAGATGATTGAGATGATGCCGCCAACTAATGCCATTGCTACGCTACCGGTAATAACAAATCCCATTACGATACCGATAACAGCACCAATGATTAATGGCAACATTCCGCCGCCTTCTTGTTCAGAACCGTCTTTGCGACCTTTTAATGTTGCAGAGATTGATGAAATGATTGTTGGGATCAATTTGATCGCACCGATCAATCCACCAGAGATCATCATACCAGCTCCGATGTATTTAACATAAGAACCAGAGATCACTGCAAAATCAGAAGCATTCAATAATTGAGAAGCATTATCCCAAACATGTGCGCCTCCATCAGCCATTCCCATGAAGTAGCCTAATAAAGGAGCAATCGCGAAGTTCGCTAAGATCGCACCCGCAAACATCAAAACAGAAACATCCATACCAACGATAAAACCGATACCTGCTAATAATGGGTTTACTTCTGTTTCAAATTTCCATTTGTAGAAGCTTTCATTGACATAGCTGATCACGTTGTTCATCACACCGAAAACAGAACCAGTCAATGCAGTTAAGATACCACCGATACCAAAACCGATACCCATATATTTCAATGAGTCGCCACCAGTATCAGAAGCAACTAGTGTCTCTGAAATAGCCATTGCTTCAGGATAAACTAATTTTCCGTGTTCACTGACTAACATGTAATCTTGAACAAGTGAGAATACACCAACACCAAGTAATACAGCACCGATACCTAGACCGACACCTTGGATAAAGTTCACTTTACCACCAACTAAGATAACCGCTGGTAATACGAAAATCATACCTGAGGCAACTGATTCCCCACCACTAGACATTAATTGTAATAAGTTCTTACCTAAAATTGTTTTTGGTTTTACAAACAAAGCAACCAAACCTGAACCAATAATTGCACCTGGGATACCTGCTGCTACAGTTAAACCAGCTTTCATACCTGAATATGCAGTTGATGCAGCAAATAATGCTGCAAGTAAAATACCTAAAATCATGATAATTGGTGAACCAGATTTTTTAGGCTTTTCGGCAACGTACGGGACATAGTCCTTTCCGTCAATTCCGCCAAAAGCGTCTTTCGAGAGTTTTTTCATTATTGAAATTCCTTCCTTACTATCTTTTCCCCTAATGAGACGAGGAATCCCGTAAAGACAGGATTCCGAATCCTCTCATTACCGACTATTATTTAACTAAGCGATAAATTGCGTCAGCATAGATAGCTGTTGCTTTGAACAAGCTATCAATAGGCATAAATTCATTTGGTTGGTGCATTACGTTTTCTTCACCTGGGAACATCGCACCATATGCAACACCACGTTCTAGGATTCGACCGTAAGTTCCACCACCGATTGATTCTTCGTGGCCTTCAAGACCTGTATGTTCTTCGTACACATCCAATAATGTTTTCACTAATGGATCAGTCGCTGGAACATAGTGAGGAGTTTTCACGTCACCGATGATCGCGATTGAAACACCTGCATCTTTAAGAACTTCTTCCATATTAGCTAAAATATCATCTTTAGTGATACCTTCTGGATGACGGACATTCAAGGTAACTTTCTTGTCGCCTTCAGCAGTATAATCAAACAAGTTTGCTGATGAAGTTGTTTCACCCATTACATCGTGTTTTGTGTAAGCATTCAATTTCTTACCGTTGTAATCTAAGTGCATGTATTCAGCAACTGTTTGGATATAGTTTGCGCCATTTCCATCCAATTTGTAATCTACTAAGAATGTAGCTAAGAATGTAGCAGAGTTCACGCCAAATTTTGGTTCTTGTGCATGAGCAGCTTTACCAATAGTTGTCAAAGTTACTTCGCCATTTGCTTCGGCAAATTCACCTTTAACATCTGTCTTTTTAACAAAAGCTTCAAAAGCAGCTTTTAAATCAGCAACTTTTGCTTCATCGTTTACTTTAAGTACAGCTGTCGCGTCACCAGGGACCATATTCGTACGTAACCCTGACTTGAAGCTTACTAAATCAAAGTCACCTGACTCAGCGTTGTCTTTATTTGCAAATGTTACTTCGTAAGATAAGATTCCTTTTTCACCATTGATGATTGGGAATTGTGCATCTGGAGAAAAACCAACTTTTGGCATTTCTTCAACTTCCATATAACGGTGGATTCCTACCCATTCGCTTTCTTCGTCAGTACCGAAGATAAAGCGGATTTTCTTAGAAATCGGTAATTCTAAATCTTTGATGATGCGCATTGCATAGTAAGCAGCGATTGAAGGTCCTTTGTCATCGGCAGAACCACGTGCAAATAATTTTCCGTCCTTGATTACTGGTTCAAATGGATCTGTATCCCAGTTATCATCCACAGGAACTACGTCCACGTGTCCTAATAATCCAAACATTTCTTCGCCGTCACCATATTCGATGTGTCCAGCAACGTTTTCGATATTCTTAGTAACAAACCCATCACGTTCGCCAAATTCTAATACTTTACGTAATGCGGCAGCTGGTCCAGGTCCTAGAGGTTCTTCTTTAGTTCCATGCTCAATATCGCGAATACTATTGATACGGATCAAATCACCTAAGTCTTTTAATAAGTCGTCTTTACGTGCGTCTACTTCTTTTTGCCAATCGATTGTCATTATTTAATCCCTGCTTTCTCTTTTTTTAAACAAGCTATATAACTTGTTAGTTTCATTAGAAAGTACATGTCTAAAATGTGATACTCAGATTCTGACAGCTTAGAATAACTCATTAATTCAACTGAACAACAATTTGTGAGAAAAATTTATTGTGTCAGACAATTCATAAAAAATCATTTTCTGAATAATGAAAATGTTATTCTATCATTCCTAATTCTGCAGTGTGTTTCACCTCCCAAGTTAGCATTATACCGTATTTTATCTAATAAGTCATTGTGAAAAATCTATCATTTTAAAAAAAATGAACAGTTTTTTATCAGAAATAAGGTTTTTTCATAAAAATTTATTCTATTTTAGCTGAATAATTATTGAGTTCGACATTCACGACATGACTGATTTAACGCCTGATAAAAGTATATCTAAGTATGTATACGTTTACAACTTACAATTTATTCATTTAATTGCGGTTTCTCTCATTTTAATGCCATATGTGATTAATCTCTTTTTTTCATATTTTTTGTACAATAGTAAAAAAAGAGTGTCTATATCAAGACACTCTCTTTCTGATTTACTATTTTAATCTAACCAAAAATTAATTTTTGTTTTTTTATAGGCTAGCAACTTTCGCTTGTGCTAAGGTCATTTTAGCTTGTGGAATTCTAAATGGCGAACATGAAATATAATCGATCGCTAAATTTTTCAAAAAAGCAATTGATTTCGGATGTGCCGCCGCTTCCCCGCAGATCCCGATTTTTAATTGGGGATTCACTTGCCGTCCACGTTCAATCGCTAGTTTCATCAATGCTCCTACTCCCGCTTCATCTAATACTTGGAATGGATCATCCTTTAGAATCGCAGCATCTAAGTATTGATTGATGATCCGCGGAGAATCATCCCGTGATAAACCTAGCGTCATTTGCGTTAAATCATTGGTACCAAAACTAAAGAAATCAGCATACTTGGCGATCTCATCCGCAACAAAACAGGCCCTAGGCATCTCGATCATTGTCCCGATTTGATAATTTAATGGCTGTTCCTTATTAGACAAACTCTCGACGATAGCCGCTTCAATTGCTTTACGCACATGTGCAAATTCTCGCGCATCGATCGTAAAAGGAATCATGATCTCTGGCTGGATCATATAGCCGGTTTCATCCATGACTTCGTAAGCTGCTTCAACGATTGCTTCAGCTTGCATTTGATAGATTTCTGGATAAGCCACACCTAAACGTAATCCACGAAATCCCAACATAGGATTTACTTCAGCTAAATTTTCGGTTTTTCGTTTGACTTCGTTGAATGTTTTTCCTAATTCCGTTGCGACTTCTCGACATTCATCACTAGTCTTAGGTAAAAATTCATGTAATGGCGGATCCAACAAGCGAATCGTTGTCGGTTTTCCCAACGATGCTTGATAAATAAATTTGAAATCTTGTTTTTGAACAGTTTTTAGTTCCTTCAACACATCTAATCGTTCTGCTAAGTTATCCGCCAAAATCAAACGTCGAAATTGCAATAAACGATTTTTTTCAAAAAACATATGCTCTGTTCGTGCTAAACCAATTCCTACAGCTCCTAAAGTTAATCCCATCTCAATGTCTTTTGGCGTTTCAGCATTGGCTCTTACTTGGATCGTAGAATACTGATCCCAAATGGCTTGCAATTCATCTAATGCCACCGTCTGGGCGACTTCTTCCATGGGTATTTCACCAAAATAAATTTTTCCACTCGAGCCGTCGACCGAAAGAATCGTCCCCTCTTCAATCGCTTCCTCACCAACTACGGCGCGATTTTCTTCCAATACAGACAAATGTTCACATCCTACAACGGAACAGATTCCCATCCCACGCGCTACTACAGCCGCATGAGAAGTCATCCCACCACGGCTGGTGATGACTGCTTCACTAACGGCAATTCCTTCGATATCTTCAGGGGAAGTTTCCTCACGTACCAAGATCACTCGTTCACCTCGGGCTTTTGCCTCTGTAGCTGCTTCGGCCGAAAAATAAGCCGCTCCTGTAGCAGCACCGGGGCTAGCTGCCAATCCCGATAAAAAGGCTACTCGTTTTTGTAATGCCTGCTCTTCAAAATTTGGGTGGAGGGCAGCAGCCAAATCTTTTGCTTCGATCCGTTGAATCAATTCTTTTTCATTAATGATTTGTTCTTTGTATAAGTCTAGTAAAATCGCTAATGCCGCTTTTGATGTCCGTTTGCCGTTTCTTGTTTGTAAAATAAACAATTGTTCACGCTCAATCGTAAATTCAACATCTTGCATATCTTGATAATGATGCTCCAACTGCTCACAAATAGTTGTCAATTGCTGGAATTGTTCCGGCAACTCTTCAGCCAACACTTGGATCGGTTTAGGTGTACGAATGCCTGCAACGACATCTTCACCTTGAGCATTGATCAAATATTCGCCGAATAATCCGCGATCACCAAGTGAAGGATTCCGCGAAAAGACCACTCCAGTTCCAGAAGTCTCACCAAAATTGCCAAAAACCATTTCCTGAATATTAACAGCTGTCCCTAGATCATCACTAATTTCATGCAATCGGCGGTATGTTTTAGCGCGTGAATTGTTCCAGCTACTAAAAACAGCTTTGATTGCTAAATACAACTGTTCAATTGGGTCTTGAGGAAAATCACGCTTCAATTTTTTTTGGTAAAGCATTTTGTATTCGCTTACAATTTGTTGCCAATGCTTTGCAGTCAATTCATGATCATAAACGAGTCCATTCGCTTGTTTTAAAGCCGTAATATGTTTTTCAAAATCAGCTGTCTCCATACCCATCACAACATTCCCAAACATTTGTAAAAGTCGACGATAACAATCATAGGCAAAACGCGGATTTTGGCTATTTATAGCTAAAGCTTCAACAGTCTGATCATTCAGACCTAAATTCAAAACCGTATCCATCATACCTGGCATCGAAAATTTTGAACCACTACGAACAGATACAAGCAATGGATTCTGAGAGTCATTAAAAGATTTGCCAGTTTGATGTGCCAATTTTTTTATGGCTATCATTACTTGTTTTTTCATTTCATCAGTTAAACGATTGCCGTGGTTTAAATAGTAGAGGCATGCTTCAGTTGTCACAGTAAAACCAGTTGGAACAGGCAAACCTAATTTAGTCATTTCTGCTAAATTTGCCCCTTTCCCTCCTAATAAATCCTTTTGCTCTTTTGACCCTTCTGAAAATAAATAAACCCATTGATTCATGCCATTCTCCTTTTAAATAGTTTATTTGTTCTAAATACAGCATAATACGAGTCTTATTAATTGTCAATAAGATGATTATATATTTTATTAAACCACTTATAAAATGCATATATCTTTTTATCATCTGGTAAACAAAAAAATTCGACTAAGTTTTTCTTAGTCGAATCTTTTTAAACTAATTTCATTAAAATCAAGATTAACGTAATAAACGCTGGCAGTGCTTGAATCAAATAGATTGATTTGGTAACTGTCTTGCCACCATATAGTCCGACGATCACAACGAATAAATTCAACAACAGCAAGACACTGAAGCGGGTGGTCCCTTGAAATATAAAAACACTCGCTATCATTACCAAACCCAAACTGCCATTATAGATTCCCATATTTTTTAATGCGATCTGTGCATTTGACAATTTTACAAATTCCAATGGCATCCCAAATGTTTGCGCCTGTTTTTCATTCGACGCAAACATTTCTAACCCCATGATAATTACGTGTAAGATCCCAATAATCGTTGAAAGAACCAAAATAATACTTCCCATACAAACGTCCCCTTTATTTTACTTCCTTCACTATAACGATTTTGAGGCACTTTTCCCATTAATAGGACTTGTTTTTAACATTCTTCAATGACAAAACCATGTTTTGCCAACTGATAGGTTGATGATTCATGGTAATTTTGTCCAAATAAACGACGACCTTTAATTTCTGTTTCAAAAAACTCACCTTCATTGAACAATGCAACAATTGTTTTTTCTTTATATGTTCTGGTCAAGGAAACAGTTTTTTTATCGTCATCATAGTGCCAAGTAGTTGATCCATAACTAAAGACTTCTGAGAATTGCTTTCTAAGTGCGATCAGCTGTTTCATAAAAGTATGTAGCTCTTGATCTTGGTCTTCTCCCCATAACATGCAGCGGCGGCAATCCGGATCTGCTCCTCCCTCCATTCCAACCTCTGTCCCATAGTAAATACACGGTGTTCCTTTTTGAATAAACATGAAAGTCAAGACGGCTTTCATTAATGCTTGATTGCCTTGACACAAAGTTAAGATTCTTGGTGTATCATGGGAATCCAAAAGGTTGAATGTCACTTCGTTAGTTTGGTCGCGGTAAAGCAGTTGTTGACGGTTCATACCAAAAATCATTTGTGAAAGTGAAATCGACTGTTCGACAAAAAAAGCTTTGATTGCATCTGTAAATGCATAATTCATTACCGCATGGAACTCGTCTCCTTGAAGCCAGTTTTGTGAAGTGTGCCAAATTTCACCGAGAATATACAAGTCTGGCTTTTGTTCCAATACAGCTTGATGAAATTCTTTCCAGAAATGGTGATCGACTTCATTAGCCACATCTAAACGCCACCCATCAATATCAAATTCACGAATCCAATAAGTAGCAATCTCTAATAAATATTTTTGAACGTCAGGATTAGCTGTATTGAGTTTTGGCATATTCGGATTAAAATTAAATGCATCGTAAGTCAAATTCTTGGCATTTTCTGAATTTGGGATCGCCGTATAGCGTGGCGGGAACGATTCGATATGGAACCAATCCGCATAAGCAGATTCTTTTCCATGTAGAATAACGTCTTGCCATTGGTGAGAACTTGCACCCAAATGATTGAAAACAGCGTCCAGCATAATGCGAATCCCACGTTCATGCGCTTTTTCAACCAATTCACGAAACAATTGCTTATCACCAAAGTGTGGATCAATTTCATAGTAATCGACTGTATCATATTTATGGTTGGAAGGAGAAGTAAAAATCGGACATAAATACAACCCATTGATTCCTAAGTCTTCTAGATAGTCTAGTTGATTGATTACCCCTTGTAGATCACCACCATAAAAACTTTCTCTGGTCGGCTTTTCACTACCCCAAGCAATTGTATCCTCAGGATCATTCGATGGATCACCATTACAAAACCGTTCTGGAAAAATTTGATACCAGACCGTTTTAGCTACCCATGAAGGAACCTTAAAACGATCGATTTCATGAAAATACGGCATTCTAAAGTAAAGATTATCACGTGCTATTCGTTGTTCATCAAAAGCAAAAATACCTTGATCCGTATAGAAAATCTGCGTGCCTGAAAAGTCAGTAATCAAAAAAGCATACGCCAGACGATGATGCGGCGCGGTCACTTCGATTTCCCAGTAATCATGGGTGTCCGTCGTATAGGCTTTTTGCATTACTTGCGGATGTTGATACCATTTTTCTTCGGCAAATAAATAGAAATCGCCACTTAACAGCTCTACTTTTTTTATCTCATCGCGGGCTGTTTGCAATCGGATGCGCATCAAATCCTGTGTGTAAAGAAAAGCATATTCACTTTCGGGACGATGATAAATTCCAGCATAATTCATCCCACCACCTCCGTTTCTAATTTTATTGTATCAATTCCATAATTATAACTCCACTAATACAGATTATTAGGCTTTTAACTCATATTTTTAGTGAAAATATGCTACTATAATAATAGAAGAAAAAATTTTCTTCACCTCGTTTATCGAGGATCACTCCAGGGCGTAGCATGTTTGGGGAAGCGGCTACGTCCATATTTTTTTGACAAAGCCGACGACTTCTGTTTTAATAAATCTAACATAGAACGAAACGAGGGATCATGCCATTGAAAAACTAAGCGAAGATTGGAAGACGCAAACTAATCAGAGATTGACCATGTCAATGGATTGGTGTGCAAATTTTCAGGATTGGCTTAGGATTTCAAAGGTAGGTCTCTTTTTTGTACGCTTTTTTCACATCGATTGATCACCCTCCTCCCCTCTTCCTGAAAATCATAAATAGCTGTTTAAGCAGATTATTTATAGAATGGAGGAAGACCTATATGACAACGATCCAAATTAAAAATTTAACTTTCGGCTTTGATAAACAAGTCGATTATTTATTCAATCATACAAACCTAACCATCGATAGCTCTTGGAAATTAGGTTTAGTTGGCCGCAACGGTCGCGGGAAAACAACTTTTTTAAATTTATTACTAAACAATTATCCTTATCAAGGAGAAATTATTTTTCCGCTCCAACCAATTTATTTTCCATCAGCTATAAAAGAACCCGCACAAATCACCTACTACTCCCTATTAGAAATCATGGATTTTGAACAATGGGAATTAGAACGTGAAATGACTTTGCTTCAACTAGATCCACAATTATTGTGGCGCTCTTTTCAATCACTTTCTGGCGGTGAGCAAACAAAAATCTTATTAGCCTTGCTTTTCACTCAAACGGGCTATTTTCCTTTAATCGATGAACCAACAAATCATTTAGATATTTTAGGTCGGAAACATGTGGCAGATTATTTAAAGCATAAAGAGGGATACATCGTCGTCAGCCATGATCGTCATTTTTTAAACGAAATTACCGATCATACTTTAGCAATTGAAAAAAGTCAGCTGATACTTTATCAAGGGAATTTTGCTACGTACGAGGAGCAAAAAAAATTACGTGATGAATTTGAGCTGGCACAAAATAAAAAAATAAAAAAAGAAGTCGGACGATTGAAACAAACTGCGGCTGAAAAAGCTGAATGGTCGTATTCTAGAGAAACTGATAAATACGGCAAACCTTCTGAAAAAGGCAGCGGAAAAATCTTTGATACGGGAGCAATTGGAGCTCGTGCTGCTCGAACCATGAAACGTTCAAAAACGATCGTTCATCGAATGGATGAGCAAATCACAGAAAAAGAAGGTTTATTAAAAGATTTAGAAGACGTCGATCAATTAACGATGAATTACCATTCTAGTCGACACACACAACTTTTAACAATCGAAAATCTGCAACTTTCTTATGATGGACAAATAAATTTATTTGCTCCCTTATCTTTTTCAGTAGCTCGCGGGACTATTACTGGATTGATTGGTCCAAACGGCAGTGGGAAATCTAGTATCCTGCATCATATCTTAGGCGATTTTACCGGTACTGGTCACGGCAAAGTTACTTCTCCAGCTATCCGTATCAGTTATGTTCGGCAAAATTACGAAGACAATCAAGGGTCGCTAAAAGATTTCTCTGAAGCGAATCATTTGGATTATTCGATGTTCTTAAATAATTTACGTAAGCTTGGAATGGAGCGGAACGTCTTCCAAAATCGCATCGAAGAAATGAGTATGGGACAACGGAAGAAAGTAGAATTAGCAAAATCACTTGCTCAAGAAGCTGAATTATATATTTGGGATGAACCTTTAAATTATCTGGATGTGTTTAATCAAAAACAATTAGAAGTGCTATTAAAAGAGTTTCAACCAACACTCTTGATCGTGGAACATGACGCAGTATTTTTAAATGCTATCAACGCTCAACAAATTGAATTAAAAAAAGAAACATAATAAGAGACTGTACAAATGTACAGTCTCTTATTATGTTTTTCTATTTTTTTATTCAATCCATAAACGAATGAACCCAAGAAGCTTTGATTTCCCAGATACCACCTTGAATATCCTCAAAAGGGAGTTCTTTGGTTCTTTTTATCCATTCATCATATTGGAAAAGCTTTTCCCAACTAGTTAAAAGTTCTCTTTTTAAAATAGGATAAAATGATGTATTAAAAACGTCGCCTTCATAAGCTATGTTAATTTTTTTTAGTTTATCTTTATACTGTTTTACTTCTATTTCGCTGCCTAAAAATTGGAGATTTAGCACTTTGTTCCAATCAGACATCCTAAAAAAAATAACATTATCGATTGGCACCGATAATTCCATCAGCACTGTATCTTCATGATTGTCCAAATACTTAATGTCCGTAAAAGTCCAAATTGCTGATTCAGCATCTTCAGGTGGTGGAACGAGACTTCTTGCGTGATGATGATACCAAAAATAGGCTTGGGAAAAGACCGGCGCCACTTCACCATATTTATCCTGTATGAATTTACTTTTAACTACATATCTTTTAGTTTCTTTCAATCTTTCGATTACAATTGTATTTTGTGAAGTATACAGTCTTACCGAATTATTTTGGTGATCCATTCTTTTCGAATTTCCCATATCGTTCCTACCTTCTCTTCGCCTAAAATACTTGAATCCTCAAATAAACGCTCATGACTCTTTTTGATTTTCTGTTTGATATTTGGGTAAAATGGTGTCATGTACGCGGTACAATCATCGATTCCATAAGTTTTCAACAATTGATCATGTTCTTTTTGATCGGCTAAATTTTTAGGAATATATAAATGATTAACGATATTTCCCCACTTCAACAAATCAACCATGAGCAGATGGCTCTTTTCAATTACAATTTCTAATCTTATATTTCCTTCACTATTGTGGATTGCTTCTTCTGGAGACAATGAGACCCAAATAGGGTAACGCACGTCTTTGGGCGGGGGAATAATTTTTGACGCAGCTTTGAAATACCATCCATAAGCTTCTAAATAAAGGTCGCTATACTCTTCCATCTTCTGTTGAATGTACTCTTTTTTTACTATATAACGATTATTTTCTTCTATATCTCGTAAAATAGCTGCATGTTGCTTTGTCCATACGGTCACCTTCTCACTCATATTTCCTCCTCCAACCTACAAATTAAAGAAAAAATGAATCAACACAAGCTAAACAGAACGTTTTTGCTAGTAAAACAACCTTCATCTCATTATTGATAGCACATGAAATTCTCTGACTGCTATTGGCAATTCATTCATGCGTAACGTGTTTAATTTGCTTCTCCCCTTGATGAAAGGTCAGTGCCTATAGTGATCAACACAATGATTTTTACCATTTTGGACAACTGATTATTCATTGTTCACAATAGGTATTTCTTTTATTTTCTTTTTATCCCTAGCTTCACTTATTAATGCTTTAAGTAAACATCCAGCACTCAACAACATGATGACTGTCAATGGCAATGCCGCTACGATCGAACAGGTTTGTAAGGCATCCAATCCTCCCGTCATTAATAACACCAATGCTAATAATGCTTGAATGATTCCCCATAAAATCTTTTTATCATTACCTGGGTTCAAATCGCCTTCTGAAGAAAGCATGGATAGCACAAAAATACCAGAGTTGGCTGAGGTAATAAAAAATGTACATAAAAGACAGATTGCAATAATAGAAAATAACATACCTAACGGATACTCTGCAAACACCACGAACAACGCTGTTTCTGTCACTTGCTTGGCTTGATCAATAATTTCACTATCCAAATTCAATCCCAAACTTCCAAAAATCGAAAACCAGATAAAGGAAACCATTGAAGGAGCAATGATAACCCCTAAAACAAACTCTTTGATCGTTCTACCTTTAGAAATTCTGGCAATGAAGGTCCCAACAAAAGGTCCCCAAGCAATCCACCACGACCAATAAAAAATGGTCCATGAACCTAACCAAGAATTATCACCGAATGGATTGATGGAAAAACTTTCTGATACAAAATTATTAATATATCCACCAAAAGAATTCGTAAAAATATTCAAGGACATAATTTTAGGTCCCACGATAAATGCTCCAACTAAGATAGCAATAGCTAAATATAGATTAATATCCGATAGAATTTTGATTCCTTTATCGATCCCACTTACAGCGGTCCAAGTATACACAATCGTCAACCCTACAATGATCACTATTTGGACTAATCTAGTAGTCGGAATATCAAATAAATAATTTAGCCCTGAATTTATTTGTAAGGTACCTTGTCCTAAGGACGTAGCAATTCCCGCGACTGTAGCAAACACTGCACAAATATCAATCAGTTTTCCAATAGGACCTTTAACCCCTTCCTCACCTAATAACGGTAAAAAAATACTACTAATCAGACCCGGAGTATTTTTCCTAAATTGAAAATAACCCAATGCCAAACCTATAATGGAATAGGCTGCCCAAGGATGAAAGCCCCAATGTAAAAATGATTTTTGCATCGCTAAATCAGCGGCTTGCTCCGTTCCACCAAATGTAGAAAAATGATTTAGTGGTTCTGCAACTCCCCAAAAAACTAATCCTATCCCCATTCCAGCTCCAAAAAGCATCGCAAACCAAGATTTGTTGCTAAACTCGGGTACGGAATCATCTGGACCTAATTTTATATTCCCAAAACGACTAAAGGCGATCATTAACGAAAATATGACAAAAACAAACATAGCAATCAAATAAAACCACCCAAATGTATCTACCAAAAATGCTTTTGTGGCATTCATAGCTAAAGCAAAAGGCTTCGGAATGATTAATCCAATTACTACAATGGCAACGGTAATCAAAAGAGAAACGTAAAAGACTGGATTTTTTTTCATAGTGAATCTCCTTTTTTAAAGTTCTCTAATTAAACGAGCCGTTTGAAACGGCTCGTTAGATATTGATTAAATTTTCACTTCAAAAAGACTTGGCTCATCGATTTCTGTTGTTAATGCATCTAGTGCTACTCCAACCCGATGATAGCGCAAGCGATGTTGCTCCTCTTTTGGTGTTGCCGGATCCCCTAACGGATAAGGAATTGAAATTGTTGGAACGATTCTGTTTACTCCAACTGTTCGCGCAACTGGAATCAGATTGGCCATTTGAACAATTGTAATGCCAGCTTTTTCAATCTCTCTGGTCATCGTTGCACCGCAACGAGTACAGGTTCCTCAGGTGGAAGTTAGGATAACTGCTTGAATACCATCATCGATCAATTCTTTTGCAATTTCTTGACCCATACGTGTTGCTTCTGCTTGAGTCGTTCCAGTGCCGACAGTTGCATAAAAATATGGATACACTCCGCCGATCTTTCCTTCAGCTGCATATTCCTTCAAAACATCCAATGGAAGTACTACGTTCGGATCATCGTTTGCTGCTGCAGGATCGAATCCAGCATGTATCGTCATGAATTCACCTTTTGCCAACTTATCCATAGCCTCAACATTGTATTTCCCCCATTTTGTTGCTGAAGCAGATTGAATCCGATCCGGATTGCCTACTGGTACAATTCCTCCCGAGGTGACCAAGGCCACTTTCATTTTAGCTAGTTTTTCTGCAGGAATAGCCGGTGCAATCGGTGCTCTTTCAGATTTAGGAATAATCAATTCTGACTGATACTCTGCGCCATTTACTTTTTTCAACAACATATCGATCACTCGATCGGTCGCAGGGACTTTAGGTTCCAGCCAAACTTGATCTCTTACACCGCGGCCAAAATATCCTTCTTCCGAAGCTGAACTCAATGTTTCTCTACGTAACAATCGCAAAGCAAAAGCAGTCATTCTTTTTACATCTTTTCTCATGGCAGCTGCGCTTGCTCCGCCTCTAAAAATGTACATTTCTTTACGGAACATTTCGACACCAGGATTTTCATCATTCATGGAAGTGATAGCTGGTACTCCGAATTTTTTTTGCACGGCAGAACAGATATGTCCACACGCTGACCCGTAACGTCCGGCACGAAAAGCTGGCCCCGCAAAAAAGATATCAAATTCTTTATCTGCTAAAAATTCTAAAATTCGTTTGACCGCTTCTTCAGTATTTGATCCCATAAAATTGTCGCCACAAATAATCGTATGGGTGATCTCAATCTCCTCTTTCAACGCATTGGCATATGCAATCCCCGGACCAACCAACCCTTCCCTGATCTCAGGTTCGTGGTCTGCAAATTCTTCTCCACCAATTTGACCAAAAAATTGGTTAATATATAAAATCGCTTTCATTTTATCCTCCTTAAAATTCAACCATTGTTTTGGTCGACCATCCTACTACCTGATCGCCGCAAAACATAGCATTATTTTCCATAATGATCGAGCCATCCTCTTTAACTGAGGCCCCTAACAGCTCATCATTTGACCAACCACCAGAAAGTCCATCTCGCGCTAAAGATTCTAATTCGCCTAAAACGGTCTTCATCGGTGGTAATTCAATCAAACTTGAGACATTTCCTGTAGATACAATGGCATCACATTTGTCATCCATTGATACTAACGGTTGACTCGCTCCATCACGTCCTGTACATTCATTAGTCAAACCAACTGTTTTAACACCAGCATCTTCCAATGCAACATAACAAGCAGTGAAGTCAGCATCCGGATTCCCATATCCTTCTTCGGCTACTACAGCACTATCGGCGCCTAAATTTTTAGCCATTTGAGCTACAAAAAGCGCCGCTCTTTCCTTTTGTTCCAAGGCTACATTTAAATTTGACATGATGATGCCTAAAAAATTGATCGACTTTCCATGTTCTTGGTACAGACGTTTGATCATTGGAAAATTTTGGAAATCATACGTAGACCACTTTGAAGAACACGGCATAAATGAACCCGAGATCATTGCACCGTCCAATACTTCATTAGGATGCATCAAAGTTGGGAGCATCAAATTACAATCCCATCCATAATTCAAATCATTATATCCAATCTCTTCCATTTGAGATTGTGGCTGTAATACAAATACGACACTTGGTAATTCATTAGTAGCTGGATCGCGTTTAGTAATCGGAGATAGCTCAAACGTTTCTACCTCATCAGATTTCAATCCTTTTGTACAGGCTCCGATATATTCGGCTAAACGCATTCCTGCCCATCTTAAAGCTTTATTTTTCTTCTGCTGTTCATGATATTCAAATTCTTCATCTGTGTGAGCTACTAAAACTACATTTTTCAGTTGTGAATAATAAGTATATTTCGCTCCTTCACCACTCATATCGATCAATCCATCTTGAAATCCACCATAATGTTTACCAACAACTAGAACGCTCATATCTTTTAAAGCATGAGTTACACCGTTCCCTGCTTGCATTAATTTTCCTGTGACACCTGGGAAGACTGGACCACCGCCTACTCGATAACGCGGCTCAATTGCTTCTTTAACTGGTACTAAACGGACTTCATCTCCCGGATTCACAATATGAAGCTCGGCCTCCGTTATGTGTTCGTCTTCAAATATTACATCCAAAGCTTCTTTTTTATTGATAGTTAAAATACCATCGCTATAATTAGTTTCTTCGCCAAATTTGATTTCTTCGACATAAAAATTTGCGATATCTAATTTCATTTTGTACTCCTTTCATCGTCTAAGATTTCTGTTGCGAAATGTCATTTGTAACACTTTGCGTACTGCTTAAAAAAATTGAATCCCAATCAGATTTATTCAAAGTCATAAAAAGTTATACGAAAACTATTGACTTGTTTGGCTTCTGACTTCGGTCATTTCATTGGCGATATCCTCAATATCCAGTACCATCTCCATCATGCCAACATGTTCTTCGTACAACTTAGGATCGATTTCATTTTTCATTTCTAATTCACAGATATGGTATACCTTTAGTCCCAACTGGACTCCCGCTAATGGACCGGCAAATGTGGGGTCTCCTACCGTTACAGTTTCTGCCGCTAATCCCGCAGCTTCACCTTCAGATGCACCAAGAATAACCACAATATTCTCTGCACCGAATTCTTCTGTAAGTTCTTTGACCCTTTTCTGATTTTCCAGATCCATTGCACCCGCAGCCGTTCAGACGAAGCATTCTGTAGATGAGAATACGACATCTGCACCAAGTGGTTTCACACACTCTTCAACTGCTTGACCAGGCACACCGTCTCTGTCGCCAAGAATAATTATTTTTTTGTCTTTCAGCAACATTTTGTTTCCTCCTTATTTTTTATTATTTAATCGGTTTATCCGATAAATACATGAATAATTATTTTTCTAGTCTCTGTATAAAAACTAGTTGGCAGTACTTAATAGACAAGTCTTAATTTTGCAAAATATTTTTCATATCCTTTTTAAATAGATAATAAATTGTGATTAAATGAACATGGATTCAAGCACTAAATTTCCGCTTCGTCGATTGGTTACAAAAAGCTATATATAAAACTAATTCTAGCAATCACTTTTTTTATGACAATTATTTTCAAATGTATTTTTTTAATAATTTCATTCATTTTTTTATGCTTTTCAATATAAACAGTAACTATTGGTCATTTTATTTATTTTGAATGTTATCCAACAAAAATACTGATTATTTTTTTCTATTGTTTTTGAGTTAATATTTGGGAATTGCTGTTTACATATTTTGTATCTCTTTAAAATCCCCATTTTTTTACTGTTCTATACTGAAAAATAATTACAAATTAAGAAGTTAAACACAATCTCATTTGTAGAAATTGTTTTCTTTTATTCATTTGTTTGTTCCTGAATTGAGTTCTGACCTTTCTTCTTTTTAATTATTAAGTAAAAAGACTGTTTTTTAAAATATGCGAATAGGTATAATTTTATCTACCCTCATCAAAAAGAGCCTATCGACAAAATTGCCGATAGGCTTTTAAAATTTATTTACGTGTCTATAAAAAAATCTGGCAAGGAATAGATCCCTCGCCAGATAAACTATTATTGTTCTAATACGGCTAAACGTTTATATACATCAATTAATTCTTGGGTCAGCCCTAAATAAGAGATCGCATTCATCAAATGATCTTGGCTGTGAACCATCAATAATGTAACTTCTGAATTATTTCCACTTGCTTCAGCTGTCAGAAGGCTTGTCTGCGTATTATGAGCTTCTACTAAAGCCTCATTGGCAGCCTTCATTCGTTCTTCCGCTTCTGTAAAGTTATTTTCTTTTGCTGCCGATAAAGCTGCCACAGCTTCACCTTTTGCATTTCCCGCATTCATGATCAATCCCATGACTACTTGCAATTGTTCATCATTCATTGAAAATCTCCTCTTAAAAACAAATTTGTGTCTCTAATTTTTCAGTATCTTGTCCTTTTGCTTTTTCTGCTACGAGTAATGCCATATTCTTGAAAGATTCATTTAATCCAATGCCACCTTTTTTTGGCATTTTAACAATTGGAACAACAGCTTTATAAATATCCGTTGCTGGATTCTCCTGTGACATAGCGGCAACTGCAGGTATTCCTTTTTGATTCAAAATTTCTGTCAAAGATCCTGCCATTTCTCCAAAATTTGGATAATGCATCGCTGGACCACAAAGTACCGCATCTGCTTGAAATTTTTTAGCAAATCCAACAAATTTCTTAGCCACTTCTGTTTGATGTGGTAAATAATATTGATCTCCACAAAACAAGGTAGCAATTATTTCAGCATCATGTTCCTTTAAATATGGTAGTAATGTTTGCCCAGGACCTAGTGCTGCTTTTTTCCCACTAGGAGCTAGACTGGCATGTTCGTCACTGCCCATGCCCGCTTGGACATGATTCAAAATCAAAATGATCTTTTTCATTTATCTCATCCTTTTAAATGTCATCAAAGTCAAAAGTATCAAAATCAATTTCTTCTGTTTCTATAGCTTCGGCTTCTTTTTCTTCTCTTAAATACTGATCATCCATTACTCTAATAAATGGATAATAAATAGCCATTCCTAAAACGATCAGGATTGCTTGAAGAACTGATGCTTGCCATCCACTTACTAAGAACCCTGAAATAATAGGTGGTGTTGTCCAAGGTAATTGAATCCCATTTGTGTAAGGAACGATGCCCCAATCCATCGCAAAGTAAGAAATAATAATATTGATTGTCGGTACTAAGGCAAATGGAATCAAAATAATTGGATTCAACACGATTGGTAGTCCAAAAATAATTGGTTCATTAATACCAAAGATACTGGGAACCAATGAAAGTTGAGATAATTTTTTAACTCGTTGACTCTTACAAAACAGCACCATAACAATTATCAGTGATAATGTTGAGCCTCCACCGCCAAAGGTCGCAAACATATCTTGAAATTGACCAGTGATAATATTCGGAATCTGATGACCATCTTTGAAGGCTTGCATGTTTTCTACTGATAAAGCACGTAAAACAGGATTGAATACCGCTCCAACAACACTACTTCCGTTAATTCCAAAGAACCAAAAGAAATGTAAAAATAGATAAGCTATAATCATAGCTCCCAAAGTATTTCCTAAACTTAATAATGGCGTTTGTAAGAATGTGAAGATGACATCTTGCAGACTGCCCATCGATGTCAATGAAACCAACCAGTTGATAACAAACATAATAGTTACAACTACAAAACTTGGAATTAATGCTTCAAAAGATTTAACCACGGTTGGCGGTACACCTTCGGGCATTTTGATCGTCCAGCCGCGATGGATGACTGCTGCGAAAATACGAGTAGAAACTAATGCAATGATCATGCCTAAGAATAGACCACTTGACCCCATCCATTTTAATGGCAAACTAGTAACATCATAAACTTGAGTGCTGTTCTCTGGTGTAAATTGAGTCGTAAATGGTGTCAAAATGAAGAAAGATACTAATGCTAATGCACCAGATTGTATCGCATCAATGTTTAACTGACGTCCTAAACTATAAGCAATCCCTACGACTGCTAAAATCGTCATGACATCAAAACTTGCTGATGCAGGCACTGACATTAATGATTCCCAATTGTCACCTAAAATAGGCGAAATAATTTCATTCCAATTAGGAATTGGAAAATTGGCAAGTAATAAGAAAAATGATCCAACAATTAATAATGGCGTAGAGATTAAGAAACCATCACGAATAGCAATTAGATATTTATTTTCTCCAATTACTTTCGCTAAAGGGGTTAAGACTTTTTCCAACCAGTTTAAAAACTTCTGCATCTTTACTTCCTCCAATCTTTTATAGACTATTTTTTATTTTGTTTGATTAGTTTTAGCGCTTCTTTCATTGCTTTTTCGCCATCCATCATCCCATAAATTTCTGGTTCAATAGCAGCTACAGGAATTCCTTGCGGTTCGAATTTTTCTTTGGTTTTTTCTAATAAAAATTTGACTTGTGGGCCTAATAGAATTGCCACAGGTTTTTCTTTGTCTACAACTTCTTGTGCTCTAGCAACCGGAAAGGCTGTGATTTGGAGCGGCATATTATGTTTTGTCACTACTTCCATCATTTTGTTTACCATAATACTTGTAGACATCCCCGCATCGCAAAATAGATAAATTTGTTTTTTACTCATTTTATTCACTCTCCTATTATTTATTCGATTGGTGCCTTAATCCGTTTTTCATAAGCATCTAGCCACTCTTGTGTGATTGGCTGGATATCAGTGGTATGATTTTCTCCCATGTTCGCAATAAATATTGCTGGTTCTGCTTGGTCATTTCCTACACTAAATGTAAATTCTACATTGGTAGCCACACCCCATTCACCTTGATTGTTCATCGCGACCAGCGAGAAAGCACCCGCTTTCCCATAGCGTTGTGTCAATTTATCATGAAATTCATAAACTGCTTTGTCACAAGCTGATTGAGGCTTCAAGCCTTCTCCCATCAAGCGTACAATTTCATAAGAGAGACAGCCTTTCATTAAATCTTCACCTAGTCCAGTAGCAGCTGCACCACCGATTTCACTATCTACATAAAAACCTGAACCTGATAATGGTGAATCCCCCACACGTCCTGGTTTTTTCATGAATAATCCTGAACTAGAAGTTCCAGCTGTCATCGTGCCCATTTGATCCAACGTGATAGCTCCGACCGTATCGTGTCCATCGTAAGGATTTAAATTATGCTCGTGAATTTCTTTCAAGCGTTTTTCCCAAATTTTATGAGCTCGCGGTGTCAACATGCTTTTTCGTTCAAAACCTTCCAGCATTGAATATTTTGTTGCCCCCTCACCGACACGAAAACTATTGAATTTGTCTTTACTAAGTTTTTTAGCGACAGAAATAGGATTTTTCACATCTGTAATACCTGCAACTGCTCCGATTTCAAATGTGTCTCCATGCATAAAAGCTGCATCCATCTCTAAAATTCCTTCAGCATTTGGCAATCCTCCAAACCCAACTGATTTGTAATACGGATAATCTTCAACATTCTTTATTAATACCTCTACTGCATCTCCAGCTTTTTGTTTGTCCTCTAATAGCTGTAATGCTTCAACGACACCATCATGTGCCATACGCCATGTGGCAATTGCTCCCCAAGCCATCGTCATACTCCTTTCGTGAACGTTTCCATTTAAAATATGAACTTATTATAAATAGTATATACTGTTTTGTATATACTGAATTTGAATTTTTTTCGTTTTTTAAGCGTTTTCTTATCTGATTTTTTTGAAAACTCAAAAAAAGGTTTAGCATCATCTGCTAAACCTTTTAAAATTACTCTTCAGTTATTGCCAACATTCCTCGCATATAAATTTCCATATTCATTAGCAGATCGGTCTCATCCATATATTCATCTTGATTATGGGCAATTCCTTTTTGTCCAGGGAATGAGGGGCCAAAAGCGACAATATTTGGAACAAAACGGGCATAAGTCGCTCCTGTTGTGGTTACTGGTGTACCATCTAATCCAGTCGCTTCTTCATAAACTTTCGAGAGTTTTTGGATATTTTTATTTTCTTTAGGAAAATGAGTGCTCTTGATTCGGCGGACAACCGTCAATTTTGTATTCAATGGCAATTGTTTAGTTAGATTTTCAGTTACTTCTTCTTCAGTCACCGAAACAGGGTACCGAACTGCGATTGAAAGAATTAACTTGTTCTCTTCTTTTTTCAATTGATAAGGTGTCAACATCAATTTTCCACTGTCTTGATCAAAAAAATCAATTCCTAATCCTTCACCATTGTGCTTTTCAGCTAAACTTTTTATGATCCAAATAAAATAATCAGCTAATCTTCCCATAGTTATTTTTTGATCAATTATTTCTTGAGCCAATAAAGTAATTGCATTTTTCCCAAGTTCCGGTGCATTCGATGGAGCACGCTTACCTTGGACAGTAACCGTATGACCAGCTATTTCTAAAGCTAAGTCATCAGGCACGTGATCTCTTGCTTGATCACCTATGAAATCCCCCATTTTTGCTAATTCGCCATCCTCAAATGTTGTAATCAACTCATAGTTCACGATGCCCCGTTCACCGTATACAACAGGGTATTTACAGTCAGGAGTGAAGCCAAATATAGGCGGTTTTTCTTCGCTTAAATACAATGGAATATCCGAACTACCGTTTTCTTCATCCGTTCCAAAGATGATACGAATAGGTTTATTAAACTGAGCATTATTTTCTTTCAATAATTTTAATCCAAATAAACAGGCCATGATCGGCCCTTTATTATCTAAAATACCTCTACCATAAAAACGACCCTCTTTTTTACTTAACTTAAACGGCGGGAATGACCATCCGTCACCTGCTGGAACTACATCTAGGTGTCCTACGACCCCAATGTACTCTTCACCTTCACCTAATTGTGCATAGCCCACTGCATCATTTACAATAGCTGTTTTAAATCCATAAGATTTAGCTAACGTCATGACTTCTTCCAAGGCAGCTTTTGGTTCTTCACCAAAAGGAGCATTTGGAGCCGGCTCACCTTTGACACTAGGAATTTGTAGGACGCGATCAAGATCCTGATAAAATTGTTCCTTATTTTCTTCGATTACTTTTTTAAAATCAATTGTCATAAGAAAAAACTCCTTTTTGAAAAATTATCTCTATTTCATTTAATCCAATCCATTATTTTTATTGACCATATCTTGTCAGAGTCGTCTTGAAGACATATCGGTCGGAACGGTAATGAGAAATATCATAAAAAATCGGAGTCGCGTCCAATGAATACGTCAGCGAATGAACTTGTAATAATGGATTTCCCATCGAAACATCTAACAGTTTAGATAGCTCTGGCGTCACTAAAATAGCCTCTACTTCCTGATGTGAGTAAGCGATTGTCGTTTTTTTCTCGAGTAATTTAAATAGTGAACCATTAAAATCTTCTTTGACTAATCCGCGAATATAATATTCAGATAGATAAATTTTTTCAACCGTCATTGGCTCTTCGTCTAAAAGACGTCGACGTACCAGTTCATAGACCTGTTGATCACTCTCTAACTGAAGAGCAGTCAAGATTTCTTCTGTTGGTTCTGCTACTTTTTCATATGAGATTACTTCTGTTTTACTGGTCTTTCCGTATGCCTTCGCCGCTTCTGTAAACCCTTGCAATCCGGAACGCCCGCTTTGGATTTTGGGCTGCGACATCACATAACTCCCTTTTCCTCGCTGCTTCACTAAGATATTTTTACTTATTAGATCATCAATTGCTTTACGGATGGTTAAGCGACTACAGTCAAATTCTTTAGCTAAATCATACTCTGAAGGCAATTTTTGTGAGCTAACATAAATTCCGTCATGGATCCGTTTTTCAATTTCAGCAGAAACATAATCAAATTTTGCCTTGGTCGTTTTCTTTTCTTCCATAATTTCTCCTTATTGGGATTTGATAATCTCCGAATATTTTCAACTTTACTATACTAATTCTTAAATGATTTAGCTATAGAAACTTCTCTTAAACAGTATATACTATAAAGTATATACTAAAAAGCGATTATCTAAGATTTAAAACTTTTCTTATGGTCTAAACAGCTAAATTTCATGTGCTTATGGCTGAACTATTACCATTAAAGCTTTTCTTCTAGCACTCTTTCACTTATACTAATTTCAGGTGATTAGATGCAGACAATTGATGCAACGGAAATCGTTGGAAAAATGAGCAATCAGAAAATAAATTATGATCGTGTACTACATAAAATGATTCAATCTTGGGAAAAAGCAGCTGTTCGGCCAAGAATATTGATTCATTCTTGTTGTGCACCTTGTAGTACCTATACATTAGAATTTTTAACCCAATATGCTGATGTTACCATCTTTTTCTCAAATTCAAATATCCATCCTGAAAATGAATATCAAAGACGGGTTTTAGTTCAAGAAAAATTTATCAATGACTTTAATTCCGCGACCGACAATCATGTCGATTTGATTGTGGATGCCTACAAACCCAATGAATTTATTCAACTTATGCAACAAAATAAGTTGACGGAAGAACTGGAAGGCGGTAAACGTTGTACTGCTTGCTTCAATATGCGTTTAGATTTAGCCGCTAAAGAAGCCCTTGAGCGCGGCTATGATTATTTTGGCAGTGCCTTAACGATCTCGCCAAAAAAGAACAGCCAATTAATCAATCAAATCGGAATGGATATCCAAAAGATTTACGATACTCATTATTTACCCAGTGATTTCAAAAAAAATTCCGGCTACCAACGTTCCATTGAAATGTGTAAAGAATATGATGTTTATCGCCAGTGTTATTGTGGCTGTGTTTTTGCGGCAAAACAACAAGGCTGCGATTTAAAAACCATTAATAAAGAAGCTAAAGCATATATAAAAGCTCATCAAAAAACGGAAACAGTTAAATAACTGTTTCCGTTTTTTGTTATTAATAGACCTGATATTCTTGTCCCGTTTGCTTTCCTTCGACACTTTTAACGTAAGCCATAGCTACTTTTTCTGCTGGAACCGGAATAAATCCTTTGAACGACTCTTGATACGCTTCGTAAGATTCTTCTAAAACATTTGGGCTAACACAGTTGATCCGAATTCCTTGGGTAAAATCGATCGCTGCTGATTTTACAAAAGCTGCCACACCACCATTAGCCATCGCTGCAGAAGCACCACCAGGAATTGGATCATCTTTCATGATTCCAGTAGTCAGTGTGATACTCCCGTCACGAAGTAAGTAACGCTGACCGATCAATGCTAAATTGATTTGACCTAATAATTTACTTTGAACAGCCACCAGATTATCGGCTGGTGTCATGGCTTCGATCGTTTGAAACTTAGCTGCACCAGAAGCATTGATGATTGCATCTACATGCCCTACTTTTTTAAACATCGTTTCAATACTTTCTATATTTGTTAAATCTACTTGAACATCGCCGCTTGTTCTACCAGCAATAATAAGCTCATGCTTTTTTGCTAATTTTGCTACGATAGCTTGACCGATTGTCCCTTTTCCGCCCACTATTAAAATCCGCATATACCCACTCCTAAAGTTTGTTTCTTTTATTATAGTAAAAGATCTTTTTGCTTTCACTATTAAAAAACTATTCTTTAATAAAAAGTCTAAAAAACAAAAAAGCCTGCACTAAGCAGGCTTACTAATTAATCTTCTTTTTCTTTGTCGATTTTTTTATTGAATTTACCAGCAACATCATCTGCAGCTTCTTGGGCCTTATCTTTTGCTTTTCCAAAGCCTTGTTGAATCTTGCCTTTTAATTCTGTTGAATTATCATCGGTTGCTTTCCCTTTTGCTTCGTTTACTTTACCTTTTAATTCATCTTTATTCGCCATAATAAATCCTCCTGTTGGATAAAATAAGCAAAATTTCTTGCTAAATCAAGTATACTACTAGCAAATTTTTAAGGCGAAAAATCTGCTTATAAAATTGTACAAAGTTTCTCAAGCATCGCATTGCTGAGCCGACGAACTTCTGTGCTACACTCATGATGAGGTGAAACTGATGAGAAATACATGGTTAGCAGAACAATTAGCCAAAATTTCAGATGATAACAATCAATTTATTATTGAAGAAGCGGTCAAGTACATTGAACAATTAGAAGACGATAATGAAAGTCTTCAAATCGCTTTAGAAGGAAACATTTGGAGTCCGAAAAAATGGAATGAAAAAGCAGAGAAGTAGGTCATTTGATTGACCTCTTCGCTGCTTTTTATTGTTTATCTAAATACTGAATCGCTCTCATTAATCTCTGAGCCCCATCTATGATTTTCTCTTTTGGTGCCCCTAGATTAAATCGTAAATAGTTTTTGCCTTCGATTCCATATGTTTCACCTTTCATGATGGCAACTTTTTCTTGTTGAATCAGCACCGCCTGTACTTCTTCCATAGAATATGGCAGCTGTTCTATATTGATCCAACCTAGATACGTTGCTTCTGGAAGCTTAAATTGAATCCGAGAGTCGGGTGCGATGATTTCTTTCATCATGACAAAATTATCATCAATTGTTTGATTTAATTCTTCTAACCAGCTTTTTTGATTTCGGTAACAATCGATCGTTGCCAACAATGCCGGATAAGGAATAGATGACAAACCATCTCGACCTTTTAAAATCGCTAGAAATCGTTCACGTAAATTCTCATCAGAGAAAATACCATACGAACCGCCTAATCCTGGGGAATTAAACGTTTTAGATGCTGAGGACAGTAACACTGTTGGAACTGCTAAATCCTCTATAAATGATAAAATCGGCAAATGTTTTTGTCCAGGCCTTCTGACATCCATATGAATTTCGTCACTAATAATTGCAATATCGTACTGATTACACAAATCAATTATTTGATTTAATTCATTTTTTGTAAAGACACGTCCCGTTGGATTATGTGGGTTACATAATAATAATATTGTCGGATTTTCTAATCTTATAACTTTTTCTAAGGCTTCAAAATCAATCGTAAAGTATTCCTCTTGGTTAGTGAGTGAAAAAGGCAGAAGTTCTCTCTTATTTCCTCCAATACAATGAAAAAAAGCATCATAACATGGTGTAAAGGTTAGGATTTTATCCCCTTCTTGACTCAGCAACTGGATGCAAACAGATAAACTATAGATGACACTCGGTGAATATACACACCATTCAGGATCAATCTCACAATCGAACTCTTGTTGGAACCAACCACTGATACTTTGTTTGTAATCCAAATGGTTCCAACGTGTATAACCAAAAAAACCTCTTTCAACTGCTTGACTCAAGACATCGATCGTTCCATCAGGAATCATGAAATCCGTATCGGAAATCGAAAAGGGCAATAAATCTTTTTCACCAAATCGATCTTGAACATAATCCCATTGCGTTGAATACGTCCCATATCGTGAACGTTGTTCCTTAAAATTGCTCAAGATCGATCCCTCCTTTATCTAATGATTGGATGACAGCGACTAATAAATCGATCGTTGCTTCTACGTCCGATATTTCTACGATAGAATTCCATGAATGACAATAGCGTGTCGGCACACAAAAAACGAGTGTCGGTTTTCCCGCAAACAATTGGACAGAGCCCGCATCTGTTCCACCACCGCCGAGCAAGTCATATTGCCACTTAATTTGATTTTCTTCGGCTATATTTTTACAGTAGTCTAATAATTTTATATTTCCTAAAGCTGTTTTATCTGCTAATACTAAGCCAGGTCCCTTACCTTGAATTCGGTTTTGATATTCAGCGGCCTTAGGCGTATCTTTACCATTAGCCACATCGATAACAATGTTGATATCCGCATCTGCTCTCACGGCTGCTACTTTGGAGCCACGAGTTCCTGCCTCTTCCTGAACCGTTCCAATACCTAGTACTTCGATGTTTTCTGTGTCCAAGCGATTTTTTACTTGTGCCATCACCGTACAAGCAACGCGATCATCAAGAGCCTTTCCTATGATTTTTTTGCCATTGAAACTTTTTTTGGCTTCTGTATTGGGTAAGATCATATCTCCGATTTGAAGTCCTGCGTCTGTTAGTTCTTTTTTTGAATGGACGCTGAAATCGATATACATTTCATTGATGGGTACTACCTCAGACATTTTATGACTACTTTTTGGTAACGTACCGACGATGCCTTCCAAGATTTGTCCATTTTTCCGACAAGTCGCGCGTACCTGTTGTCCTAAAATCACATGTCCCCACCAGCCCCCAATAGGATAGAAATAAACGAAACCATCTTCAGTGATTCGATGAACAAAAAATCCAACTTCATCCATATGAGCATATAAAGCAATTTTTTTCTTGGCAGTTTTTAAATCACCAAAATACAGATTGCCAAAGGCATCCTTTTCTACCGGGCCTGCGATTGTTTCTTTTAATGCTTTTTGTACTTGTTCTTCTTGTCCCGGTAATGCGTCTAAATTAGATAATTGTATCAATAAGTTATCTGTTGCAGTCAATTGTCATCCACTCCTTTGTAAACTTAGTCATGATTTCGGCACGACCATCCTCAGTCACTACGATGTCATCTTCAATACGAATGCCAAAATCGGCTTCTGCTAAATAAACTCCTGGTTCAATCGTAAACGTCATATTTTTTTGTATTTTTATTGCTTCATTCGGCATCAAAGAAGGATACTCATGGCAAGAAAGTCCGATTCCATGTCCTAAGTTGTGGCTAAAATATTTTGCTAGATGATCTTCCTCTAATTGTTTTCGTGTATATTGATCGATATCGCCTAAACTTTTTTCAAAACTAACTGCTTGAATGGCTTGTTTTTGAGCAATCAAAACTTGTTGGTACGTTTTTTTGATTTGGTCAGCGACTGTTCCGAAAGCAAAAGTTCGCGTAATATCTGAATAATAGCCTTGATAAATCGCTCCAAAATCGATCATGATCAATTCATTGGCTTGAATTTTTTTCTGGCTCGCATGCGCATGAGGCAAAGCAGTGCGTACACCTGAGGCAACGATAGTTTCAAAAGCTGGACCTTCACTACCTAATTTTTTACTTTGATAATCAATTTCATTGGCTACTTCTAATTCAGTCATTCCCACACGAATAAGTGGCAGAATAGTTTCCAATGTTTGATCCGCAATCGTTGCTGCTCGTTTGATAGCTGTGATTTCTTTTGGTGATTTGACCATACGAAGCTGTTCAACTAAATTTTGCGTAGCAATTAATTGTCCATTTTCTTGAGTGAAGACTTGTTGATATTGCTTAAACGTTTGATAAGAAATCGTCTTTTCCTCAAAACCAATCGTTTTTCCATTGATGTAAGAAGAAAGAACCTGTTCGATTCTTTCGCCAACTGGAATTTCACAGATTTTTACACCGCTAGTCTGTTGTCGCACTTGCTGAGTATATCGTCCATCCACAAATAGATATAATTGATCTAACGTAACTAGTAAAAGACCATTAGATCCGGTAAAACCACAAAGATAGCGACGATTGATTTTATCAGTGATCAATAGCCCGTCCAAGCCTAGTCTTACTAATTGTTCTCGCAGTTTGTCTAAGTGCATTTTTTTACCTCTTCTCTTACTAACACTTCTATCGAAATATTTATTTTAAACATAAAAGGGACAGTCAAGACTGTCCCTTTTTTTTGGCTAGAAATCAATATCTGCTAAATATTGTTCGTCGTCATCTGAAATGACAGAATGTGCGTCTTCCGCTTCTTTTAATGCTTCACGTTCTAATTCTTGTTTTTCTAAAACTTTGAAGAATGGCAAGTATAATCCAAATGACAAGCCGACCTGTACGATTTGAATAATAATCGCGCGCCAGTCAAATCCCGTTAAGAATCCTTCCATAAATACAGGCACATATGGCGGATCAAAAATTGGATAATTCAGGAAACCTAATTTCATACAAATCATTGGAATCATTCCAACAAAAGCGCCACCAAAAATGAATGGAATCATTAAAACTGGGTTCAAAATGATCGGCACTCCAAAGAGGATCGGCTCATTGATTCCAAAAAGTGATGGTAATAGTCCGACCGCACCAACTTTTCGGTAACGTGAGGATCTGCTGATCAACATAGCTAAAACTAAACCAATCGTTACCCCTGAACCTGTGAAGTTAGCAAATGCTGATAATGTTCCCCCTGTAATCACATGTTGCAATGGTTGGCCTGCTTCATGTGCGGCAATATTTTCTGATAAGTATTGCACAGCAATTGGTGAAAGAATCGGTGATAGTACTGCTGAGTGGATTCCAAAGAACCAGAATACTAAACGTAAAACTAAAACAAAGTAAATCACCCATAATGAATCTAGGCCACCAATAGCTGGAGCTAAAACATCCATAATAACTTGTGGCAATAGGACCCCGCCGGTTAGACTATCTGTTACTGCACGAATAACGATAAACAATACTCCAATAGCTGCGGTTGGTGTAATTAATTCAAACGAACTAGAAACAAAATCCGGTACACCTTCTGGCATCTTAATAACTAACTTATGCTTCGTAAAGAACTGATAAATTTTTACAGAAATAATGGCTATAAATATGGCAGTGAACAACCCTTTTGAATCTAAATATGAGGCGATAATATTGCCGTTTTCATCAACATCCATCGATACGATTAAGAAAGCAATCGCTGAAAGCATCATCGAACCGACAGTATACAATTTATAATGCTCACTTAAGAAATATGAAATTGCCAACACCGCATACAATCCAACAAGACCTAATGAAACTTTAGAAATAATACTAAAAATATACCCGTACGTCTCAAACCAATTAGCAACACCTTGTGTTTTAATAAATTCAGGAATCGAAGGGAAGATAGCTGCAACCGAACCTAATAATAAGACTGGTGTCATTACGACCATCCCTTTTTTGATTGAGTTCAAGTAGGGATTGCTATCGACTTTATTTGCAACCGGAACCAATGTTTTACGAATAAATCCTTCGACTTTATCAAAAGTACTTTGCTTTTGTGGATTTTCCATTATAACTCCTCCTTTTCTCTTAGCCTTGGTGAGCTAAATTTTTACGATAAGCTACCAACGCTTGTTTCATTACTGTCGCGCCATCCATTGACCCATAGATATCTGAGGTTAAAAGCACAGTCGGTTTGTTTAATTTATCTGCTTCTTCTTTAATAAAATCATATTTATGGCTTAATTGCGGCCCTACTAAAATTACATCGTAATCATTGATGTATCGATCTAGTTTATCGACTCCGATGGCTTCCATTGGGTAGTCATTTTCATCTAAACTCTTTGATTCTTTTACTACTTTCTTCATTGATTCCATCATCATAGTTGTTGAGAAACCACCTGCACAGACTAATAACGTTTTCATTTTTACTTCCTCCTAAAATTTTTTTATCTTATTGTAAAGCGGCTGCTTCACTTTGTTCCTTTAACATGCCAATCATTTCTTCGATCAAATCTCGTGCCAAGATGCTTGTCATTAAGTGATCCTGCGCATGGACCATCAGTAAACTTGTTTCAGTTTTATCACCATTGATCTCACTAGTGATCAATTTGGTTTGCACGTCATGAGCATCGATACTCTTTTCTTTGGCTTCTTGCATTTTTGCTTCTGCTTCTGTGAATTTTCCTTTTCTTGCTAAGCGTAATGCTTCAAATGCTGAGCCGCGAGAATCTCCTGCGGCTGAGATGATTTTAAAAATATCCATTTCTTGATTATTCATACTAATTATCCTTCTTTCATCAAGCTTTTCATATAAGCTAGAAATTCTTCAAAATTTGTAATTTTTGCTAATTGATTATCTAGTGATGGATCATCCATCATTTTGATCATTAAACGACTAATTTCTTTATGGAGATTTAAATGATCTTTTTGAATATTGATCAAAAAAATGATCTTCACTTCTTTATTGTTATAGCTTAACGGCTTATTCAAAATCACTACATCGATCGTTTCATTGATGGCAACTTGCTCCATTGGGTGAGGACCAGCAACACCTTGTTGATAAATCGTATCGATCATGTTTTCTCGAATCAAGACGCTTTCTTTGAAACCCGGTTCAGCCCATCCATTTTGTTCCATCCGATCAGCTTCTTTTGCTAAAAGTTTTAAATAATCATTTGCTTGATCAATAATATGGAAACAAGCTGGATTAAATAGACTAAGCATAAATTGATAGACATCTAACGCTTTATTTTGAGATTCACGTAGCAGATGTAAATCTTTTTCGATTTTGGTCATCTCTGCTTGATTCAAAATTGTTTTTGTATAAATCACTGGGATATCGAATTGTTCTTCCTTCAGTGGAACCGTAGAGATCATCAAATCAAATTCATCGTCAACTTGGTTGATCTCATTCAATGCAAATGTTTCAACTTTTGCATTACTGAATAATCGTTCCAAATTAACTTTTAATAGATACGAAGTCCCTCCGCCTGTCGAACAGATAACAGCTATTTTCTTGTAGTCATCAATCATTTGATTCGATTGCTTTTCTAAACTTGCTGCAAAATAAATCGCGACATATCCGATCTCATCTTTACTAATTTTGACATCAAGGTCTTTATTCAATTGGTTGATAAAAACCATCGAAACATTAAAAACATTGGCATATTGCGTGTAAATATCCTCGATCAGCGGATTTTCTAATTGATGTCCGGTATATAAGCGTTGTAATAACGGTGCAACGTGCATCAATAAGGCATTTGCTAAGTCCTGATCTTTTTGAAAATGAGTATGGTATTTACGATCGACATGTTCCATCGCTTTATCGATAGCTTGTTTCAACTGATTATTGCTTACCGGATCATTTAGTACCGTTAATTTTCCATGTAATTGTTCTTCTAAATAATTTTTTTCAGCTGAAGAAAAAACCAGCTCATAATGATTTTCTAAATAGGCGACTACTTGCTCCGTTAGAGCATCATAGTTGATATTGATTGTCACCTCTTCTTCTTGATTGATCGTATTGTTCTGCATGATCCTAAAACTCAATAAACGAATATGTTGAACAATATTCTCAAAAACGATGTCACTGATCTTCATTTGATTTTTCCATAACTGATCTTGCAGAAAATTTCTTAATGCGTCTTCATCAAAAACAAAGTTGAATTCTTTGTATTTCTCAGTCAATACCGGTGTATGCAGTGTATGACGAATTAGATAGAGGATCGCACGTCTTTTTTTACTTTCTGTTCCAATAATTTTTAATCCATAATGAGCCTTGCTATGCAGATCCAGTTCATATTTCTTACAAAATTGTTCCACTTGTTTCATATCCAATTTAACCGTCGAAAGGCTCACATCCAGCCATTCAGCAATTTGCTGCATTGTGATATATTTCTCATGAAGTAATAATAAAAGTTCGATATTCTTCACTCGCTCTTGTGGATTCGAATGATCGACATACTCTTCTTTCAATACCTGAGTCAAGTATGTACTAAATTTTGTTTGATCTGAAACAATCAATTGGTGCCCTTTGGAACGGATTCTTTCAATTGTAAAACCATTTATAGGCCCAATTTCTTTTAACCATTTAATATCATTAGCAAGTGTTCGCTCTGATATCTGAAACTCAGCGGCTAATGCCTTTGGAGCAATTGCTTGCTTCTTTGCATATAAGTATTCAACAATTTTTTCTTGTCTCATAACTACCTCCCGCTTACATATAAAACTATACAATGTAAGCCCTTTACTTAAAATAGCAACTTTTTCAAAATTAAATTGCAAAAATAGACTGAATATTTAGACTATACATATAATTAAAACACAAAAAAATAAGTCCTTCCTATGAAGGACTTAAAAATTTCTCAAATTTTTTTAGAATAAAAATAAAATCAGCTTGTTATTATTTACTATCATCCTCTAAAAAAATGAACTATGGCTACTCATTTTTTGATCAATGAGTAAAGCCATAATTTTTGATTTCTGTTTCTTCATGAAAGACCAAATGACTATTTTCTAATTCTTTGATCGCAACTGTCAAATCTTCAATAAAATCATGCGCCATATTCATTCCAAAATCACTACGAACAACAATTCGCTGAATCACTTGCTTGTCTAAATTTTTAGGCAATGGGTATGATGGAACTTGCCAGCCTTTCATTAACAAGCGATCTGAAAGGTCATACAATGTCCACTTCTGATTTTCATTTTTCAGTTTATAACAAACTAAGGGTAACTGAGTCCCATCATTAATCAGCTCAAAATGCTGAGATGCTTCGATTTCTTTAGCTAGATAGATAGCGACATCATGCGTTCGTTGATGGATGCTTTGATAGCCTTCAAATCCGAAACGAACAAAATTATAATATTGTCCAATCATTTGTGACGCGCTATGAGAAAAATTGATGGCCATTGTTGGCATTTCTCCACCTAAATAGCTGACGTTGAAGACTAATTCTTTCGGCAAGTATTTTTCATCCCGCCAAACAACCCAACCTACACCAGGATACACCAATCCATATTTATGACCGGACGTATTGATTGAAATAACATTCTTCAATTGAAAATCCCATACTAATTCAGGTTCAACAAAGGGAGCATATAAACCACCAGAAGCAGCATCGACATGGATTGGTACTTTATGTTCTGTCTGCTGGTTGTAATTTTCCACTAACTGATCTAAATATTTAATATCATCGTATTGGCCCGTATACGTGATCCCCAGTATCCCCACGATTCCGATCGTATATTCATCGATAGCTTTGATTGCTTTTTCTGCATCTAAAGATAAATGATCTTCAGTCATTGGAATTTCTCTTAATTCCACATCCCAATAAACACAAAATTTTTCCCAACAGACTTGATAACCAGAAGAAATAATCAGATTCGGCTTTTTAGCCTGAGTATCCACACCCAATTTTTCTGCTCGTTTACGCCAAGCAAACTTCATTGCCATCCCTCCAAGCATGCAAGCTTCAGAAGATCCAATCGTTGAAGTACCAATATATTTCTCTGATTCCTTAGCATGCCAAAGATCAGCAATCATATTGACACACCTATTTTCTAACTCAGCAGTTCGTGGGTATTCAGATTTATCGATCATATTTTTTTCAAGTGTTTCACTCATTAGAGCGATTGCTTCCGGCTCCATGTACGTTTGACAAAAAGTCGCTAAATTCAGTCGTGAATTTCCTTCATCTAATAAATCATCTTTGATCATTTGATACGCGATTCTGGGTTCTACTGATTGATTGGCCAAATGATATGAAGGTAAAACTTCATCTTCATTTTTTGATCCAAAAATTGGTTCTAGATACGTAGCTTCTCGTTTATTTTCCTTTCCATAAAGCATCACAACATCTCCTCTGTCATTTATCCTCTATTCTTAGACTAGCTGAAAAGTAAATAAAATACAAAAGAAGACTATTTTAAATTCGCACAATAATTCAAATGAATTGTTCAAATTAAATAAAAATAGTTATTTTTATTTCAAAAGTTCTTCCTTTTTACTGTCTTATCAATTATTTTGATAGTAGTACGTAAAAAAATTAGCGGAGGATTCGTCATGTCTTATCAAGAAATGGTCTTTACCTTTTTAGGTGGGCTAGGAATTTTTCTTTTTGGCATCAAATATCTTGGAGATGGCTTACAAAAAGCAGCAGGTAATCGTTTAAAAGAAATTTTAAATCGCTTTACGTCTACTCCTTTCCGAGCAGTGGTTGCTGGAATCGTTGTCACTGGATTGATTCAAAGCAGCTCCGGAACAACCGTCTTAGCGGTAGGATTAGTAAGCGCTGGATTTATGACTTTACGTCAAGCTATCGGTGTCATTATGGGCGCAAACGTCGGTACCACGGTGACCGCATTTATTATTGGATTTAATTTAAGTGCCTACGCCTTACCGATCATTGGCCTTGGTGCCATCTTACTTTTTTTTTGCCAAACGCCCTACACTACATTCTATCGGACAAATTTTATTTGGCTTTGGCGCACTTTTTTATGGACTAAAATTAATGGGAAGCGCAATGGATCCCCTAAAAGATCTTCCACAATTCAACCAACTCATGATCAGTGTTTCACATCAGCCGATTTTAGGCGTTGGAATTGGTACTTTACTTACAATGGTCGTTCAAAGTTCTAGTGCTACGATCGGTATTTTACAACAGCTCTATATGCAAGGAAGTGTCACGCTGACAGCGGCTCTCCCGATTCTATTTGGCGATAATATATCGGTACCACCATTACAGCAGTCATCGCTTGTCTGGGCGCAAGTGTTTCTGCTAAACGAACAGCTGCTTCTCACGTGATTTTTAATTTGATTGGTGCAATTATTTTTACTTTACTATTAAGTCCCTTTACTCAACTAGTTCTTCTATTTACGAAATCATTTGGTTTAAACCCTGCGATGCAAATTGCTTTTGCTCATGGATTGTTCAATGTTTCAAATTTAGCTCTCCAATTTTGGTTTATTCCGCAAATCGAACAAATCGTTAAGCGAATTGTTCCGGGCAGTGAAAAAAATCTGAATATCCGCTCTATTACCTTGAGTGAACCCATCATCTATACTTCTTCTGTCATGGCGATCGAACAAGCCAAAAGCGAACTGATCCAAATGGGCAACTATGCACTTTCTTCGGTAAAATCTGCGCATCTTTACTATAATGACACTAAAGATGAATGGCGTGATGATGTTTTTCAATACGAAGAAGCTATCAATCAATGTGACATCGAATTGACAGATTACCTTGTCAAAATTTCAGCAGCAGAATTAACACCCTTAGAAAGCCAAGAACAAGCGATGCTGCTTGAATTTACCAAAGATTTTGAACGTATCGGTGATCATTCGATGAATATCATTCGCTATATTGAAGAATCGATTGCTCTAGAAGAAAAACAACGGGTCAAAGATCGAAAAGCCAAAAAATTCCCTATTCGAACAAGTTTATTGTTACAAGATGAAGATTTAGAAACACTCTTTGCAAAAGTCCAAAAAAATATCCACGATGCATTAAGCATTTTAGAAAATGACGATATTCACTTAGCACAGAAAATGTTAGACCGTGAAGAATCTATCAATCAATTGGTCGAACTTCTGCGAAAAAAATATATTACTTTAATGACTAAAGGTGAAGGTCGTGCATCAGATGGCGTACTATTGATCGATATTAGTTCTAATCTTGAACGTACCAGTGATCGTACCTTACACATCGCTAAATATTTTTTAGGCAATAAATACAATTTCAAATACGACACGACAAACTTTCAATATGAGGCTGAACAACACGCAAAAATTCTTCACTCTTGAAAAGCTTTAAATTAAAAAGAACCGCTCCCTGATAAAAGGAAGCGGTTCTAATTTTTTATCAAAGATAAACGTTAGAAAGCATGGCTCTAAAACATCGCGGATAGTATTATGTCCGCCATATTGTTTTGGAAGCATTCAAATCAACATAGCTCTAAAACTACGTTGATATGTTTGATTATAAAGGAATTGTTTTGGAAGCATTCAAATCAACATAGCTTTAAAACTCTTTTGCATGTAATCGACTATACGCCTTCGTTTTGGAAGCATTCAAATCAACATAGCTCTAAAACTATCAGCTTATGTGGGCGCGAAACAAGAGGGTTTTGGAAGCATTCAAATCAACATAGCTCTAAAACCAAAACGTTGAGTATTACTTTTACAAGTGCGTTTTGGAAGCATTCAAATCAACATAGCTCTAAAACATGTATCGCATATATCACGATAATATTGCAGTTTTGGAAGCATTCAAATCAACATAGCTCTAAAACTAGTTACGATGCAGAGCGTCAAAGAGTACGGTTTTGGAAGCATTCAAATCAACATAGCTCTAAAACATGATCCACGAGGCAAATTAAGCAAAGTATGTTTTGGAAGCATTCAAATCAACATAGCTCTAAAACTACGATTTTGAGGATCAAAACACTAGAGAAGTTTTGGAAGCATTCAAATCAACATAGCTCTAAAACGTATTTTTCATTTTCATATTCTATAAATTTGTTTTGGAAGCATTCAAATCAACATAGCTCTAAAACTCATCATTTTAGTCTGACCATTCACGGCATGTTTTGGAAGCATTCAAATCAACATAGCTCTAAAACTGATCGGTGAAAAATTGCTCACCTAAAAGTGTTTTGGAAGCATTCAAATCAACATAGCTCTAAAACGCACTTGAAGTAACTACTAGATTAATAGCATGTTTTGGAAGCATTCAAATCAACATAGCTCTAAAACTCAAACTTGAATGATTTGAACCAGTATTCAGGTTTTGGAAGCATTCAAATCAACATAGCTCTAAAACTGTTGCTAACAGAGGGCTGGGACTGCCCGTGTTTTGGAAGCATTCAAATCAACATAGCTCTAAAACCATCTTGCACCGCTTCATCCTTCAAAATTTGTTTTGGAAGCATTCAAATCAACATAGCTCTAAAACTATCACGTTGATTTTTTGCGTTATAATTTCGTTTTGGAAGCATTCAAATCAACATAGCTCTAAAACAAAAACGAAGAAGCCAGCACAAACAAGCGAGTTTTGGAAGCATTCAAATCAACATAGCTCTAAAACCTCGTAGAAAAAATTTTTCCTTGAAGGTTTCGTAATCGCACCACTCATCCATAGCAAAATTTCAGTTTTGAATGCCTCATATTTTATTTTTATTATTTAATTGTCAAAGGGCAAATTATTCAGATATAGCTAAAAAATAATCTTCATCTAAAATATATTGTTTAAAGCCGTTAACTTGTCTGGGTTCTACATAAAGAACATCTACACCATAAAGAGAAATATAATTATTTAATTCATTTAGTTCTTCTGGGGTTAAATATGAGCAAGTATTTACAAAAACCAATAGCTTTTTTTTCGAAAGATTTTTAAATACTTGAATACACTCAATCAACTTCTCAAAAATTGTATCACTTTTCGTTTCAATTTTAATTCCTAACGCTTTAAATAATTCGATAATTGTTATTTCATCACTTTCTAAATCTAATTCATGTTCTAGTAATTCATAATTAATCAATTCACTAATCGTAGAAGTTAACTTATCGATCATTGATTTAACTTCAGGTTTTTCATTCAATTGTCGCTCTAAATCTTCATAAATCAATTTCACAATAGTAGAAGAGTTAAGTTCATATCCTAAAACATCTGTAATTAACATTAATTCAGAGGCTTTTAACTTATTTTGTTTATCATTAAAAATACGCAATTCATTTTCTTCATTATATTGATAGAACAGCTTCACTAGATATGCAAATACCTTAGTATCTTCAATCGTTAAAATTGTGGAATTACTGATTTTAATCGGTTGATCTAATAATCCAAAATTAATCTTCTGCATAATCATCACCTAAAAAAACAATTCGATCATCCGAATTTCCAATACACGGATCGTATTCACCATTTAAATAGACCATTCGTGAAAATTGTTTTTCTGTCACCGTCAATAGAGTAATCAATCCCTTTTTAGGATTATTCTGTTTTAATCTTCCTTCCATAGCTTTGGAAGCAGTATTATTTAATAATATTTTACTATAAATAGAGTATTGATGCATAATGAACCCTTCGCTTAATAGAAATTTTCGAAAATTACGATATGCTCTTCGTTCCTCTACCGTTTCAGTCGGCATGTCAAACATCAAAATCATTCTCATATATCGATAACTCATACCTAAAAAACCGGAATCCTTTCTGTTTCTTCATTCAAAGCTCGGATGACTTTTTTAGTATAATCACTAGCAATATTAGTTAGAAACATTTCTTTGTTATTGTAGTGATACTTATTTGTAAACAAATCAAACAAAGCTCGCTTCATTACTCGAAACTCAGCTGTTTGATTTTCATAAACTATCCTATCTACAATCGGTCTAAATGGCTCCATTAAATCACTAGCTAAATTGAAATCATTGAATTGATTTGCATGCTTTAGGCCAAACTGAGTCATACAACCACACCTTACAATTTCTCTTGCAAAGATACTCATCAATAGTGTATATCCGTAGTCCAATCCTGCATTGATCGTAGTTTCTTGGTTACGGGAAAAGTCATTTCCAAAAAGAGTATTAAAATAAATTCTTGCCGCATGTCCTTCTCTATTTGAAGGATCAAAGATCTCTAACCCAGAGTGTAATACCAATATTGCCTCTGATTTTTCTTGGTAATGTAAGTCTTGTAAATGCTGGTATTGATTTAAAATTTTCTGTGAAATAATCTCCGTCCAAACAATCCCTTTACGTTCCAGTGTCCAGTTTATCTGTCGACCTAACTGTAGACTGCTATCATGGCGACCATAAAATGGCAGTAATTTTCCAATCGGTAATCTTTTGTCATCACAAAAAAGAATTAAAATATTTTCGTCTACCAAACGTTTGATTAACATTGTAGTGATCAATATATCTGTAGTTTCCAGCAAAAGAACATCAATTTCAGATAAATGGATCATCTCATTTTGGGTAGAATTTTTATAAACTAGATGATTATTTTTATACGCTAGTTTTGAGTGGTTATTTACCACAATTGTCCGCCATCCCATCTAATCACCTAATTTCGTATGAGTTTCATAAAGACCGGTGATAGATTGACTAATTATTGTAGCGCTTAGCAATTCTTTGAGGCTAGTGTACCTTTTGCGTGAAATAGTTTTCTCAAAGAAATTGAAATCAGTTGGTGCTCCGATTGCTGTAAATTGCATTAAATTTAAAAATGATTTGGCTAAAGTTTTTGTATCCATCTCGTAATTTTCTTCAAATAGCTGCTCTATGTTTTTTAAATTTTTTTCTGCGATGATATACCTGGTTGAAAATGCTTTGACTATTTCAAATAATTCATCAAAATCTGCTCTATGTTTATTCAAATATTCATAGCTCTTCTCATCAAGTTCCTCACAGTGTTTCGCATGGTACAAAAGATCCACTAAATGTTTAGGTAGAACCATTTGATTCCCTTTTTGTGCTTCTGATGCACTGGAAAGCATTCTTCGGCGACCATTTTCTAGTTCATAAAGCGTATACTTAGGTAGTTTCATTTTAATATTAGGATTGGTGTAGCCCTTATTTTCTAAAAATAGAATCGGGCTCTTTTCAAATTCCTTTTGCTCCATAATTGTTATTCCAACGATAGCTTTAGTAATTTTTTTCTTCTTTCCTTTTTCATATGAGATAACTACCGAATACGCTATGGTTGGTTCAATAAACCCACCATATTTTTTTGGGTCCCAGCCCGTCTTTCTTTCAATTAGTTTATCAGAATCACCTTTGGGTTTTACAGACTCTTTTGTAAATCGTCCAGTTTGGATCTCTGTCTTCTTTACGATATTCATCTGGCGATAATTCATTACTTTTTTTACAGTAGAAATATGCTTTTGACCCCAAAGAATCTCTCCATTTTCATCAACTTTTGATTTATTATTCTTAAAGAAAAGCATTAAATTACTATAAAATTCTTTTTTAGCAGTAGCTTTATTTTCCTTAAAAGAATTAAATTGCTGATAATCACCATAAACGAGTTCTGGTTCTAATTTAGGATAAACCCTTAATAAAGCAGTTGCCACGACGCCATTTAAATAAGCATCATGTCCGTGATGGTAATCATTGATCTCTCTCACTTTATAAAGACCATAAATTTGACGAAATTGACTTGTTAGACTGGCTTTTAATGTAATAATCCGCGTCGTATTTTCAGCCTGTTCTTTATCTCCTCGATTAAATCTTTGATGCAGAATTTGTGCAACATTTTTTGTGATTTGTCGTGTTTCGACTAATTGTCGTTTAATAAAATGCGCTTTATCTTCATCACTGAGTCCACCACGTTCGGCCTTTGTTAAATTATCAAACTTTCTTTGACTGATCAAATCAGCTTTTTTCAAGCGTTCCCAATAAGGTTTCATTTTTTTGACGGTATCAATATCAGGAACATTGTCCAATTTTTTACGATTGTCTTTCGAACTCACTAAAACTAGATTATCAATGGAATCATCCTTAATAAAGCTTTTGGGGATGATATGATCCATATCGTACTTAGACAACTGACTAATGTCCAAATCTAGTCCCGTATACATATCTTTTCCATTTTGAAGATAATAAAGATACAATTGATTTCGTTTTAAATCAGCATTATCTATTGGATATTCCTTTAAAATATTACTACCTAATTCTTTTATCGCTTCTTCTAATTTTCTTTTTCGTTTCTTTGTTTGGTCTGTCTTTTGGTTTTCACGAGCCATCTCTACCACAATGTTTTTTGGCGGATACCCCATGATATTCACGATTTCATCCACTATTTTTAAACTTTGTAAAATACTCTTCTTGATCGCAGGGCTTCCCGCTAAATTTTTGACAAGTTCATGCAGATCCTCTGTTTCAGTGATTCGCTGTTTTTCTGCAATAATTTCTTTAAAGGATAACGAATCATCGTTGATCAGTTGCATAAAATTGCGATTCTTGTTTTTAGGCATCCCGTCATCGCGCATTAAATAATCTAAAATTGTTTTCTTTGATTGCTTATCTTTGATTCCATTGATCAATTTTGCTGATAGTCGTCCCCAACCTGTATAATGGCGTCGGACTAAGTCCTTAAAAATACTTGGTTCAAAATATTCAGCATAGATATTTAATTGTTCTTGAATCATTTTGCGATCTTCAAAAACTGTTAAAATTTTGATAATTTCTTCAAACATTTGCTCATTTTCAGGATTATCTAACATTTCTTTTTTAATTCCTATTTTCAATAAATCATGGTATGTTCCAAAGCTTGCATTAAATGATTTTTCAATCCCATTAATTTTTGCAACTTCAATCATATACTGATTTTCTAGGAAATTTTCTAAGTCTTTCAGTTTAACTTTGCGGTTCTTTTTAAATAGTTCCTCAAAAATCTCTCGTTTTTCTACGCTTGAAAAATTTTGTGTAATCCCACGATCATCAACATAAGAAACCTTCGTTAATTCATTGAAAACAGCATATTTTTCATAAAGCATACTGTGTTTAGGTAATACCTTTTCCTCAGGTAGATATTGGTCACAGTTAGTCATTCTCTCAATAAAATCATTCGCTGTCTTACCTTCATCGATTTTTTCCTTAAAATCCCATGGCTTGATCGTTCCTTTACTTGTTCTAGTTAGCCAAGCAAACCGACTATTGTCTTGAGCTAATGGCCCAACATAATAAGGAATCCTAAAAGTTAAAATCTGTTCAATTTTTTCTTTATTTTCAGCTAGAAAAGGATAGTATTTTGACTGCTTGCCAATAATAGCTTTTAGCTCTTCTAAATGAATTTGATGAGGAATAACACCATTATCAAACGTTCTTTGCTTCCTTAAAAACTCTTCTTTGTCAATTTTATCTAAGAAATATTCTGCACCTTCAACCTTATTCAATAATTTCTTTAAGTATTTATAAAACTCTTCTTGTGTTACGCCATTTTCAATGTACCCTGCATAACCGTCTTTTTCTTTATCACGAAATACTTCATAATATTTCTTTGGCATCTTTGCTTTGATAAACTCTTTAAATTTTTCAAGATCTTCTTTATGTTCATCGTATCGTTTTACCATGCTAGCAGATAATTTTGCCTTCGTTGATAAGTCTTTCACCGTTAAAATCCCTGATAACTCAACTGCATCATAAACATTCTTTGCAGCTGTAAAGACTTCCGCATACTCATCCCCAATAGTTGCCAACAACGTCTCTAGTTGTTCATCATAATCTTCTTTAGAAAACTGAAGTTTATAATCTTCACTTAAGCTAAAGCATTTTTTAAAGTTTCCTTGATTACCAACAATTAACTTCAAGAATTGCATAAAATTCCCTGTCGATTTTTCAGTTGGGAATAATTTTAATGTTTTCTCAGCTTTTTTACTGCGAGAAACTCGCTCTTGTAACAATTTTCCAATTTCTGTACTCTCAACAACCGGATTAATCAAACTACCATCCTCTTGAAGCGAAAAAGTTTGATTATATGCTTGCAAGAATTTTTTGAAATTTTCGCTTACGAATATATTTTCCGTACTGATTTTTCCTTCGATTAAAAAATTCCCTCGGTACTTAATAATATGAGCTAACGCCAAATAAACTAACCGTAAATCACTTTGCGCTGTCGAATCAGCTAAGTGTTTTCTCAAATGATAAATAGTTGGAAAGTCATTGTGATAGGATACTTCTTCTTCCAGTGTTGCAAAAATCGGATGACGCTCATTTCTTTTGTCTTCTGGAACAAAGAAACTATCTTCTAAACGATAAAAAAAGTTTTCATCAAGATCTGCTATTTCTTGACTGAAAATATCTTGTAAAAATCTCAAACGATTATTACGCCTGGTATATCTTCTTCTTCCCGTTCTTTTCATTCTTGTAGCTGCAGCTGTTTCGCCAGCATCGAATAAACGTACACCCCAAAAATTTTTTTTGATTCTTTTTTTAGAACTATTACCTTTAATTTTCATATTTCTTTTTACTAATTCATGGTTTTCATACTGTACTGCATAGCCTACAGAAGCTACCCCAATGTCTAATCCGACCGTATAATCTTTTCCCATTTTTATCCTCCCATCAACTTATGTATTAAAGTATTTGATTTTTTTATCATTCTTGATATAATTATGTTATTGGAAGTATTCAAATCAATATAGCGAGTTAAAATAAGGCTTAGTCCGTAATCAACTTTTTAGTGGCGCTGTTTCGGCGCTCTTTTTTTGTCTTTAACTCCATTTAATAAATCGTTTTCTTTAATTGTATCAAACTTTACTTTAAATAAGAATATTTATTGGTATCAATAATCCGTGTTATCATTTCAAAAAGAACTTCTCTTTTTACCCATATAAAAAAACCTTCAGCCAAATTTTTGGCTGAAGGTTTTTTGCTTATTCTTCCACTGCTACTGGAACGATTTCAAATTTTGTAACATCGACTAAACCGATATCTGTAATTTTCAAATTGGGAATAACAGCTAACGACATGAAACCTAGTGTCATAATAGGATCTACTTTTTCTGATACACCTAAGACTTGGTGTGCTAGACGATTGATTTCAGCTTCTTGTTCAGCAACTTCTTCTCCAGTAAGGTCACTCATCAGTCCGGCAATTGGTAATGCCATTCGTCCGACAACTTTCCCTGACTGAATGATCACGACACCGCCGTCTTGCTCTTTTAACGCCTTGACTGCTGCGGTTATATCAGTATCATTCGTTCCCGTCACGATTAAATTATGTGAGTCATGAGCGATTGACAACCCGATTGCTCCATCTTTTAATCCATAGTCTTTCAATAAACCGATAAACACATTGCCTGTATTATGGTGGCGTTCGATCACTGCGATTTTTGTTAGGTCTTGTTTAGGATCAAATACAAATTGATTTTTTTCATCTCGTTGAACCGAAACAATGGCTTCATTAGTCAATGCTTCTTGTGGAATAACCTCGATTGCACGCGCCTTGTCGCTTGTCAGTTCTAATGCTAACTGAGCAGGGATAAACTTATCGATATGCACACTTGATTGAACATTCGCAGTAGAAACACGATGAACTGGTACAAGTGATTTTCCTGCTTTAGCCACTTGTTTGCCTGAAATATAGGTTTCTTCAATTTCGATATTATCAAGATCAGAAAAAATGACCAAGTCCGCACGCAATCCAGGCGCAATCGCTCCGCGATCATTTAACTGACAACATTGGGCTGCATTGATTGTGGCCATTTGAATCGCCCGAATAGGTGAAAGACCTTCTTCAACACAAATTCGGATACTATTATCTAAATGTCCGATTTCTAAAATCGATTTGGCCTGTAAGTCATCGGCAGATAAAACACACCGTTGGTAATTATTTTCCGTCACGCCTTTTAACAGTTCACGTAAATTTTGAGTAACCGATCCTTCTCTTAAAAAAACATACATTCCGCGAGCAATCCGATCTTTTAATTCTTGGACGGTCGAACATTCATGATCGTTAGCCACACCTGCAGCTACGTATGCATTCAATTCTTTTTCAAAAACCATTGGCGAGTGACCATCGATCCGTAATCCGCGGTCTTTCGCTGCTAATAACTTATCTAAAATAGCATCCTGTGCTTGAATGACTCCTGGATAATTCATAAATTCAGCCAAGCCATCGACTTGATTTTTTTCAAATGCTGAAACCATATCGGCAGCTTCTACTACTGCACCGGCATTTTCCATGTCTGTTGCCGGTACACAAGAAGGCATCATATAGCGAATATCCATCGGTGTTTCTTTCGCTGCTTCGATCATATAATCTAAACCTTTCAGACCTAATACATTAACGATCTCATGCGGGTCAGCCAATACCGTCGTTGTTCCGTGGGGCATCAATAATCGCCCAAATTCTTCCGGAGTGACGTAAGAAGATTCTACATGTATATGAGGATCAATAAATCCCGGAGCCACGAATTTTCCTTTTAAATCGATTGATTCTTTCCCCTGGTACTCGTCTCCTATACCAGCGATTTTACCATTTACAATGGCTATGTCTCCTTTGATGATCTCCGCTTGATACACATCGATCACCTGTGCATTTTTCAATACCAAATCTGCTGGCTTTCTACCTGCTGCAGTATCAATCAATTTCTTTAAATCCGTTTTCTCCACTATCCTCGCTCCTTCTTAAATATTTTTTCTATTATACAGTTTCATTTAAATAATCTCTAGCAAATTTACTTAAATAAAAAAAATAGTCTCTCTAATATAAGAGAGACTACCTTTTAATTTTCTGGAACATCTAAAATCTCGGCGTGCATATTTTCATAGTGTTTAAGACTCAGAGTTTCAAAGACTGCAATAACCGGATGTTCATAATTTAATTGCTTTTGAAATTCATTTAATTTTGCAGCTAATAATTTATATTCTACTAGCTCTTCGATAAAGAAATACCCTTTTAATGCAATACTTTCGTGTACTTCTTTATCAAAACAAAAAAGACTGCCTGAACGATTTGTCCGAATATTTTCTGCTGTTTTTCCATCTCCATTAATATAGAATTTAAAATAATAAAAACCATTTCTTTCAAGTGGCGGCGAGACAGCAATCGTGTGAGGGAATCCGCGGCTATCAATGGTAACTAATGTATAAGTGTCAGCTCTTGCTAATAACAGTTCCATTCTCTTATCCATTTCCTTGGCCTCCGTTCATTCATACTGTTACTTTTTAGGCACATATAGCGGCACAAAATCTACCAAAAATTCAACTGTTAGAGGTAACGCCGGACCTTTGTCTCCATCAATCCGAGAATAGATTTTTTTATCTGTCAGAGGTTTCAACTCAAGTTTATCTGTTTCTAAATAGGTTAAAGAATCAGAATTCTTCACACGACCAGTAAAAATCAAGCGAATCAATTGAAATAATTTTCTAACACGCATATTGTGCAAAATACTTACATGTAATTTATCGTAATCTGTATCAATATAGGTACGACCACCAATTGAATGCGTCGTAGTAGCTAAAGAAAACCATACTTTTAATTTTTCATGATATTCATTAGCAGTCACTTCAACTGAATAAGAACGATTTTTGCCTAATTGTTTAAATGCCTTTAATGGATAGACGATCAAACCTAGTTTTTGCTTTTCACTTTGGCGAACTTCATTTGAGATGTCTGCAAAAGTCCCAAATGTAAAGGAGCTAATGATTGCCTTTTGATTGTTTTGGCAAGAAGCAATCCCTACATTACGTTGATGACCTTCAATAATCACATCCATTGCCTCTTCTTCATCCATTGGAATATGCCAACGTTTAGCAAAATTATTGATCGTTCCTCCTGGAATAATCCCTAATGGAATTGCTTTACCTGCTTGAACAAATGCTGTTCCAACAATATTCAATGACCCATCGCCCCCGATGGACACAATGCCATCGTATTCTTCGACAGCTTCTTTCACTTTTTTTATGGCTTTCTCGGGATCAGGAGCAGTCAGAAAATCTGACTGATACCCTTTTTTTTCAAATTTTTCTTGCATTTTTTTTGCCAATTCTTCTGCATTTCCATCCCCTGCATTGGGATTAAAGAAAATACCAAACTGCATCCTAAGCGCCTTCTTCATTTAAATTTTCTTACTTTTACAATATCATTTTTAGTCATAAAAAGCCTTTATAAAGGGTCGATTGTGACCAAACTGATAGATAAATCTTTTATTCTTAAAAAAAACTGCTATTATAGATGCAATAGGAGGTCTTTTCATGTTTGAACCAACAAAATCGCGTCTTAGTGAGATTCCATTTGATCGTGTACCTGAACATATGCAGCAAGAAATTTGGCATATGATTTTCATGCGTCCATTAAAGGGATTACCCTTAAATTCACCGCAACGTTTTCATTTTTTCAAAAATAAAATCGCTGGAACTTTGAGTGTTGTTTATTCTCAAGCGGAACCATATTTTTCTGATAGTATCACGGCACCTTATGTTGAAGCCTATAAAGATATCGAGTTTCCATCCGTCATGTATGTTTACGATACAGGGGATGGACTAATAATGACATTAAATCAAAAAGACGTTTGAGCAATTGCTCAAACGTCTTTTTACTTATTTATTTAACAACCATGACATTACAAGGCGCTTGATTGACTACATAAGCAGTAGTCGAACCAACTAATAATAAGGACAATGCACCTAATCCAGTTGCCCCCATTACAATTAAATCTGTATCTAACTTTTCAGCTAGTTCAACGAGTTCTCGTTTTGGATTACCTGCAATAATGTGCGATTGTAGATGAACTTCATGCTCTTCTGCAACACGATGATGTTCTAATTCATTAATAATACTTTGGGCCTTTTCGTGGACTTCTTGCATCAAAGGAATCGAATTTCCGCCAGTTGTTCCACTAAAACTCGTCGTATCGATTACTGTAGCTAAAACTAATGTCCCTTTATTTCGTTTAGCTATATTGATTGCTTCATCAAATGCTTTTTTAGATTGCGCAGACCCATCCACAGCCACTAAAATATTTTTATATTCATCAACCATCTTCATTGCCCCCTTTACAGCCCCTAGTTTATCATTTTAACCTCTTTTAGAATAACAAAAATAATCAATTCTCTTTATTTTTTTAATTTGACAAGTTAATTCTACTTAAAAGCAAGCGTAGAAAATTGTTCTTTCGATCATAAGGTGCTAAACTTTTATCATTAACTAACAAGGAGAATCAGAGATGAATAAATCACAACGAAAAAAAGCCCATCTCATCATTCATAGTGCTTCTACAGCAGCTGGAGGTGTCGGCGTCGGAATGGCTCAACTTCCCTTCCCCGATGCAACTGTGTTATTGCCGATTCAGACAGCGATGGTGATTGCTTTAGGAAAAGTATTCGATATCAAACTAGAAGAGGGCGCCGCCAAAGCACTCGCTACTCAGTTTTTAGCTCAAAAAGCGGGCCAAATGACAGCTCGTTTTCTTGTTGGAAAACTACCTTTAGCAGGAAATATCATCAATGGTTCCACGGCTGCTGCGATTACTGAAAGCTATGGCTGGATGATTGCCAGAGACTTTTCTGAACAATTTGACAAAAAATACAACTTATAATTTTTGCTTAATTACTAGTATCGGGCAACCCTTTTTACGTCTAACTCCCTTATACTATAGGCGTGGATGAACTTGGTGTTTTACTCGTTCAATGAAGTAGTCCGCATTTAAGATAGAGGTGCTGGTTCGATTCCAGCCGTCCACACTTTCATTTTATCTAATGAATTCCTAAAAAAGACCGCTCTTCCCATTTGGAAGTAGTGGTCTTTTTACTAACTATCAAGATGATTTTCATATCGTACTAAAATTATGAATCGTTTAGTGATAATTTCTACTATTTTATGTGATTTTATCCTATAGACTTTAACTTTAGTTTATTTTTAAATCCTGACATTTCCCAACTATTTACAAGCTCTTCTTAATAAGCTACCATTCCAAATAAAAGAAATTATTAACGGAAGTTATTTATCTAATTAAGAAGGATTATTTTATGCGAAAATTTTACGAATGGCTTTATCAACAACCAAAACATATTATCTATCGACTCATGATTGTTTTTTGCTTACTTTTCTGGATAGCTGTCTATTTGATTTTCAGGTAAGAATATATCTAGCGAGCTCTTTCGAAAATCATACTTACAAACTTTACTTTTCGAACAAATGTTCGTATAATAGTTTTGAGGTGATTTTATGACAATGATTAGTTCAGATTCAGTAGAATTTTTTTACCGTACTTATGACTCATTAGTAATTGATTCTTATCCAGTAGCTTTATTACTTAATCAAATAACAACAAAAATGGATGATGAGAACCGTGATTATTTCGTCATTCCTGCGCATATGACTGGTCGACAGAAAGATATTTATTTTCAATTTGAACGTATGAATGATGAACTTATTTTTAAAGGAATACATACAAAACGTAAGAACTCTGAAGTTTCCTAATCTAAAAAAATTTTACGGATATAGGAATTTTTTTATCTTACTTATGTACTGCTTAAAATATCTCAACAGGATTCTATTAATTCTTAGACTCTAAAACAGTACCTAATTTGTACTGTTTTAGAGTCTATAAAAAGCACCTTGCCTTAAGGTGCTTCCAAGAAAGAATAAAATAGTTTTTTCTATGTGCTTTAATTAGCAGTCTAAAAATAGCAGATGCAAAATTTGATACTTTTTTCACAAATGTTTCTAAAAAAATTAAACTTTCATATATTCTAATTCTATCCCTTGGGCATCTTCTTTCATTGCTACTTGATAAGTGGTCATAAGCGTGTTAATTGTTTTTGGATCTAAGGCCAATTTCATAAATGTCGGCATATCAATTTTCTCTAACAAGTTATTATTATCAACTTTTTGCCCTTTAGATACTACTTGCATCATCTTAGCAAATCCACCTGTAAGGGAAATATTTTTCTTTTCACAGCGAACAGCGTCTCTCAATTCAACAGGGTTTGCAACAACATTTTTCATCTCCATCACCTCTTCTTTTTTTGATGATATCATACAAAATAAATTTTTTCAATTATTTTGTGAATAAAAACACAATTTTGCTATTTAGTTTGTCGATCAAATAGACTAGCACTGTAGTATTAAGTAAACCGATAGTCCATCAATTTTTTTCTACTACAGTTGCATTGTTTCACTATTTCCATATTCGCTATTTTACACTTTGATGTATAAATAAGGTCAGATGATTATCAAACAAAAAACCACTACTATAAAGAAGTGGTTTAGACTTATTCTTGTTTTTCTAAATAAAGTGATTGTTGATCCATTTGCTCATAGATCTCTTTTAAATCTGACCAAGCAATTGCTCTATTTTTATATCCATTTGGATCATTCACATAGACAATTTCTTTTTCACGATCAAATCCTGTTATTACTGCAGCATGGATTAAAGGCGTGACGTACATCTCTCCTTGGTCTGTATTCCATAGCATAAAATCATTATTTGTCGGTACCTGAAATTCAACCGTTGCAACGATCCAAACAGGAATACCTTGAGCAACTATATCTATGATATCGTTAAATGGAGCTTTTTCTTTAGTGATAACATCGTATTCTTCTGCAACATACTCTTTTGCCAAATCAGCGATAGGTTCCACTGCTACCCCCATGGCTTCGTCACCACCAGTTATATCTCCTACAAACCCCAGATGAGGATTCCCATGATTTCCTGATTCGGTGTATAGGGGTTGATAAGCGAGTTTATTGACTAATTCATTTTTATTAGTGTCATAACCGTAAAATTGTAACAACATTGAAAGTGCCGTCACTTCGCAGCCGTTTTCTAATGCATCGTCATCAAATTGATTTTCTAAAGGAACATCTAAAATAACACTATTTTTTTCTTGTTGTGTTCCTTGTTTTGCTCCAAATGATTTTAAAACTGGGGATTCCTTATTAGAAAAATAGAATCCACCACCAATAACGGCTATAACTATTAATGGTATTCCAATTGCTACTCTTTTCAAACCTTCACCTCGTCTATTATAACTATCCTTAATTATACGGATAAGTTAATAAAACGAAGAGAATAAAGCTCAAATAAAACTATAATTTTAAACTATTTTAACCATTTTAATAACTAGATTTATTATTAATATTTTATAACGATTGCAAACTTTTTATTAGCATTAATCCTTGTTTAGTGTTATATTTATAAATGGAATTTCGTTATCAACGTGATAGTTGCCTTTCGTAGCAAAAAGAGAGGAGAATGATTATGACATTCTATAACACAGATTTGCAATACCGCGTTACTTTAGATACTGATTTGAACCTTTTCATCGTTTTCGATAAAAAGAATACAAATAACGTAGCAACTGGTGTAACGATTGAACAAGCGGTGCAAGAATTGCAAAAAAATATCTAGGAGTGAATACTCAATGGAAGACGCGTATTTGCGTTGAAAGCACCTACTGTAATTAAACGGTAGGTGTCTTTTTTTTGACTAATTTTCGATCCATTGATATGCTTTTTCAAATAAGGAGGAGTGAACGATGAACGTTACTTTTACTCATATGGTTGATGCAGATATCTCACTAGTTTTCCCTCAACTATCTGCAGCTGAAGAATTATTTTCATTAATAGACTCTGACCGACAACGTATTTCACAGTTTTTGGATCTAGATCACACAAAAACATGGCTAGATGAACGTGAATTTATCAAAACTAAATTAATTGGTTATGCTGAAGGAACAGATTTCTTGCTTTTTATGGCATTCAATCAGCAGCTCTGTGGTTGTATCGACATTCATAATATTGATACAAAAGCTGGTAAAGGTGAAATTGGTTATTGGATCCATTCTTCTTTTTCTGGCCGAGGAATTGTTTCAAAAAGTGTTCGTGCGATCAGTACGATTGCATTCAATGAATTAGCTTTGAATAAATTGAAAATTATTGTTGATTTGGAAAATACAGCAAGTAATCGAGTTGCCCAATGCAGTGGTTATTTCTTAACAAGTGTTGAGCGATCAGATATGCGATTACGAGAAAATTTACGTGATATGAACCACTACACCCTTTTAAAAGAAGATCTAACAAAAAGAGCTGACGATTAATTTCGTCTAGCTCCTTTTTTTATCTGACCACCATGACATTACATGGAGCATGATTGACAATATATCCCGAAGTAGAACCAACTAATAGACGTTGAAAGCGACCTTTACCAGTTGCGCCTACATAAATCAAATCGATATCATATTGTTTAGGTAATTCCTCTGTTAATGCCTTCTTAGGATTTCCGATATACTGAATGATTTCCATGTCGTTATAGCGACCACGGGCTTTTAATCCTTCAAGATATTCTTTAGCTTCTTGAGATTCTTCAGCTAAAATGTCTTCCATTGGTTGAGCACTTCTCACTAATAAACTAGAATCATCAATGACATGGACTAAATACAATATTGCTTCGTTCCTTCGTGCTGCTCCGATAGCTTCAAAAAAAGCATCTTCTGATTGACTAGAGCCATCCACTGCTACCATTATATGTTTGTATCTACTAATCATTTTATCAATCTCCTTAAAATAAATTTTTGTATTATGTGATTATCTGCTTATTGGAGTTGGTAATTATTTATCACCGAATGACAGTTACACTGCATGGAGCCTCATTTACTACGTATGCTGCTGTTGAACCGATCTGAGTTAACTGGATCTCGCCTTTTCCCGTAGCACCTAGAAAAATCATTTCGATCTCTTGATCTTTTGCAAACTCGACAATTTTGCTACGTGGATCTCCTAGTTCAATAAATGGTTCAATCTTTTCAAGATCTTTCAAGGACGCATCATGGATCTTTTTTAGTAACTCTTTTTCAACTTGTTCTTTTTCTTCTGAGTAAATTTTACTAAATGAAAATGCACTGGTTGAAAGTTCTTTATCATTGATGACTGCCAAAATGTTCAACTTAGCCCCAGAGTATTTTGCGACTTCAATTGCTTCATTAAATGCTCGTTCCGAATGACTTGAACCATCTACGGCAACTAAAATATTCTTATATTTCCCCATCATTGTAACCGCCTCCTTCATTTAAATTATAGAAGATATTCAGTAAACTGTGAAACGATAACTATCACGAAAAGCATTGCTTTATAATTAAACATTTATTGAATAAAAATATAAATGCTCAAAATACACATTTATATATTTGGTTTATGAGCATTATTCTTGTATCTATTTTACCAATCCGTTATGGTAATTATAGTTCATTTGTTTATCCGAGTTCCTTCCCAGGACTCTGGCCGTCGTTGCCCTGCGACGGCTTTTCTTTTGCTCTAAGCATAAAGTTTGCATGTGCCCTCTTTTATGATTATAGTATTCCTTGGGTACAAACCCATCCTTTATAGAATTTGTTTTTTCACTTGCAGACCGTTATGTGTGAACGGTCTTTTTTTTTTACTCTTTTTGAATATTTTATAAAACTACTATAAACGACACGTGAATAACATCGTAAGCGTATTAATAGGTCTCATCAACCAATTATGATAGGGTTAGAAGAATCAGAAAGGAGGATGAACCACATGAAATATCTTGATATTATTGCACTTGTGTTGTTAATTATCGGTGGAATCAATTGGTTATTGATCGGTCTTTTTGAATATGATCTTGTTGCTGCTATCTCAGGCGGAAGTACAGCTATCTTAGCTAAAATTATATATATTGTTGTTGGACTATGTGCTTTATATTGTTTGAAGTTTATCCCCGCAATTGCAAATAGGACTGAATAACTACTTAAAGACCTCTAGATAAACTAGAGGTCTTTTTTTACTTAATTGATCTGATTCTTTAGTATCATGTATATATTAATGTTTTCTTGTTTTTGTCCGAGTAGATTTAATCAAACCTAGTGAAACAAATAATGTCATAACAAGCCCTATGATTGAAGTAACTACGTTATTTTCCATACCTGTTTTAGGTAAACTATTACTATTATATTTTTCTACTCTACTTAATTGTTTTGCTTCAGGTTTTGTATTAGAATTTTCTGCGTTTTTAGATACTAGAAATGTTATTTTTGTAGTTATGTTTAATTAAAAAATATATTTGTATATACTCAATCATATATACATATTTCGTAAAAGCTATTTTTTATCATAATATTATTTTTTAAAATTTTATCATCTGCTCTAACTACTATTAATACTTTTTTTATGCAGATATACGAATTACATGATTGGTTTTTTTTATGTACAATTAAAATTCTGTTTTATATAGAAATATAACTTTAATAACTTATGGTTAATTTGGTAACGATTAGAAACATTCTTTTCAAAACCCATAAAAATATCTTTTATGTTCCCGCTCGTTAGTATCTCTTGCGTAAAAAGGTCATTTATACCCCCCTCGGACGTTGTACACTTCAACTTAGCACCTAACAAAAAACCACTCGATTGAGTGGTTTTAATCTCTATTTTTTTCATTTTCTATATCATAGGGTTCATAATCTTCTTGTTTACCAAAAACATCAGCATTTAGATCCATTCCTGTTTTTGCCATATCCAAGGTATTCGTTTCAATATTTTCTAGGCGCTGATTCATATACTCGTCTTTTGTAATGACTTTCCCAGTTTTTTTATGTTTAAAAAAATTATGCATGATATTCATCTCTTCAATTTAATACTATAACTATACCTTGCCTCGGAATTTTTTTAAAATATTTGAACTAGCAATTTCATCACTGAGTGATTTTATAAATCAAATTTAGATAATTATCGTTTTTATTCTCAAAAATGACCTCATCAAGAACCTTCCATCCTCTCTTTAAATAAAAAGCCAGCCCTGACTGGTTTTTGGATAAGCATTTTAAGGTCATTTGATGGTTTAGTCTTTTTTTGGCTTCCTCTAAAAGAAGCGACCCAATCCCTGAACCCTGTTTACTAGGATCCACAAATAAACAATGTTTCATTTGTCAAATTAACCTAGACACAATCTCGACATCCATGTAACTCAAAAAGCTTTCCAGAGGGGTACGATAGTTCAATGATTTTCTGGGAATATGGTTTCGTTTTGATGCGATTGCTTGAACG
>NZ_BAAFRV010000010.1:0-79516 GCF_045862035.1 Enterococcus hailinensis
CAATCATCAGCGGATCAAAACGAAGCTTGGATGTAGTCCGGTTCAATATCGAGAACGAATGACAGCATAAAAATACCGACTAGAAAAATCTAATCGGTATATGGTCTAACTATTGGGTCTCACTTCAAAGCTCATACCTTTTTTATTTTAAAGGATAGAATGGATCTTTTGGTTAATAAAATAGGAGAAGGCAGAAGTGAGATGCTATACTGATTTTGAGGTGAGTAGTATGACAAATTTTATTGCAAAGAGTGCAGATGTATATGGTGATGTAATAATCGGAGAAGGTTCGACTATTTGGTTTCAAAGTGTCCTGAGAGGTGATAACAATACCATCTCAATTGGAGAAAAAAGCAATATTCAAGACGGCACGATCGTGCATGTTGATCAAGATGCTCCAACATTAATCGGAGATCATGTAACGATTGGCCATGCAGCGATTATCCATGGTTGCACGATCAAGTCAGGTGCTTTAGTCGGGATGGGCGCAACGATTTTGAATCATGCAATAATCGGAGAAAATAGTTTGATCGGAGCGGGTTCTTTAGTGACTGAAGGAACAATCATTCCGGCGAATTCACTAGCTTTCGGCGCGCCTGCTCGTGTGACCCGTTCATTGACACCAGCAGAAATCGAAAAAAACCATGCAAACGCAGAGCATTATTATCAATTAGGAAATGCGTATTTAAATGAAGAAATCCTAAAATATCAGCAAAAAGATTAAATGGTGATTACACAACGGATCGAGGACAAACATTCGATCCGTTCCTTTGCATGTTTGGAGAGGTTTTATTGTGAATTATTTGGGAATACCTATATAATCTTACTTAAAGGAAGTGGATAATATGGATGGAAGTAAAATGAATCAAGAACCAGTTAATGAAGAAGAATTAATTGCGAAAGGGTATCGCAAATATCATGGGGACGGAATCGATATTTATTACAATAAAAATATCTGTGCCCATATTGGAAATTGCGTTCGCGGAAATCCAGAGATTTTTGAAGTTGGACGTCGCCCGTGGATCATCCCAGATAATGGCAGTGTAGAAAATGCCAGTTATGTTGTAGATACTTGTCCTAGTGGGGCTTTAAAGTACGTGATCAAAAAATAATCGATCCATTAAAAAGTAGAGTAGTGTTCCTATGGAAATCAAAGAAGAAAAAGATCGTTTTGTCCTATTGAATGATGAAGGAGCAGAAGCTGGAGAAATGACTTGGTCTAATGCAGGTTCTGAAATCATGATCATTGATCACACATTTGTGGATCCAACCTATCGTGGTCAAGGGCTAGCAGAAAAGCTAGTGGCTGCCGGAGTTGAAAAAGCGCGGAACGAGCAGAAGAAAATCATTCCATTGTGTCCTTTTGCCAAAAAAGAATTTGATCAAAAATCAGAATACGCTGATGTTTTAAGGAAATAAGTTGTAGATCTTCTCTAGCCAAAACGCTTCAATTGTGCTAGAGTGAAATTGAGGCAGTTTGGAAATAAGGAGGGTCATTCTTTGTACAATTTTATTTTAGGTGTTATCTTGGTTATATCTGTGATCATTGTTATCACGATTATGATGCAACCTAGCAAACAAAATAGTGCTGCGAGTGCTTTTACTGGCGGTGCAGATCAATTGTTCGGAAAGCAAAAAGCACGTGGCTTTGAAGCTGTGATGCAACGATCAACCGCAGTTTTAGGAGCGGTTTGGATGATTTTGCTCTTCGTATTAATGTTTTTATCTAGCAAATAAATCGACCTCTCAACTGAGAGGTCTTTTTTATTTTGTATTTCTAATAAATCAAGTACACTTAAAGATAAAGCATTAAAATCAAGAAAATATCTTTCAAGTAAGGACAGAAATACGACAGTCTAATTTAAAATTGAGGAGTGAAGTCAATGGCTCAAGCACCAGAATCCTTATTTTTGCCTAGAGGAAAACGTGCGGTATTATTGCTGCATGCTTATTCAGGAAGTCCCAATGATGTACGGATGTTGGCACGTTTTTTAGAAAATTTGAATTATACAGTCTACGCACCATTATACACAGGTCATGGCACTGCAGATCCGTTAGATATTTTAAATGAAACCGCAGAGACATGGTGGCAAGATAGCAAACAAGCAGTACGCTTTTTACAAGAAAAAGAGTATTATGAGATTGCTGTATTAGGTTTGTCGATGGGTGGCATCTATGCGACTCGATTATTAGGTGAAAAGTTTGAAAAAATTATTGGTGGCGGTTTTTTCTGTTCTCCAATCGCACCGGTCAAAACAAAAGTGACGGAAAATTTTTTACTATATACAAAAAAAGTTCTAGAACGTAACGGTGAACAAGTGGCTGAGGAGAAATTAGAAAGTTATCGCCCTTTAGTCGACCGACAATTGAGCTCAATTGAGGAACAAGCCGAATATGCGTATGAAAAAGTTGAAAAAATTACTGTGCCTTTTTTTATGGCACAAGCTGGACGAGATCAAATGATTGAAGCTTCAGGTGTTTTTGAGACTGCGGCACGCCTAAAACAGACTGCTTTTACATTGAAATGGTATCCTGCGAGTGGCCATGTGATCACTGTGGGACCAGAAAGAAGACAATTTGAACAAGATGTGGCTGATTTTTTAGCTGCACTTGGCTGGAGAGAAGAAAATGGAGAGAAAAACAATTAAAGAAGAAATATTAGCAAGTTTAAAAGCTGCAAACAAAAAAAGTCTTTCAATGGAAGAATTAGCTGAGCTTTTAGAGATGCGTAAAAGCGATGACTATAAATTATTAGTCAAAACAGTTGCACAGATGGAACGAGAAAAGACATTGGAGTTTAATAAAAAGGGCAAAATTAAATTACCGTTTAAACCCGTAGAAGTAGAAGGGATTTTCCGTCGGAATGAACGAGGATTCGGTTTTGTGACGATCGATCCTGAAGAGCCGGATGTATTTATTCCCAAAGATGCAACGAATTATGCGATGGATGGCGATATTGTAATGATCGATATCCAAAAAACAGCCGATTTATTTTCGGATCGCGGAGCAGAAGGACGCGTTGTTTCTATTAAAGAGCGAAAAATTCAGCAACTCGTTGGTGAATTTACGGCTTTTGATGTAGCTGAAATCGCCGAATCAGATTTATATGGTTATGTGACACCAAAAGATAAAAAAAGCGCACAATTCAAAGTATTTATTACAGCAGAAGGTGTCCAACCGGTGGATGGAAGTGTCGTTATCGTAGAGATCACGCACTATCCAGAAAGAGGCTATGCAGAAAGTTTAGAAGGACTTGTAACGAAAGTTATCGGACATAAAAATGATCCCGGTATGGATATTTTATCGATCGTAATTGCCCAAGGCATCCCGACCCAATTTCCTGAAGAAGTTCAAACAGCTTCTGAAGAAGTCCCAGATACGATCTCTGAAGCTGATCTAATCGGTCGTCGTGATTTACGCGAGCAACAGATCGTCACGATCGATGGTGCAGATGCAAAAGATTTAGATGATGCTGTGACTGTGAGAAAGTTAGCCAACGGTAATTATTTCTTAGGCGTACATATCGCCGATGTTTCTAACTATGTGACTGAAGGTAGTGTTCTAGATAAAGAAGCCTTCGAGCGTGGAACAAGCGTGTATTTGACAGATCGGGTAATTCCAATGATTCCGCAACGTTTGTCCAACGGGATTTGTTCACTGAATCCAAAAGTTCCTCGTTTAACGATGAGTTGTGAGATGGAAATCGATACGAATGGAACGGTTGTCCAGCATGAAATTTTCCAAAGTGTTATCCAAACGACGGAACGAATGACATATTCTGCTGTCAATGAGATTTTAGAAACTGAAACGCCAGAAACGATGGAACGTTACCAATCATTAGTACCGATGTTCCGATTGATGAAGGAATTACATGAGATTCTTGAAGCTCGTCGTAATAGCCGCGGTGCTATCAATTTTGAAGATCGTGAAGCCAAAATTTTAGTCGATCCTGAAGGTCGTCCGGTAGATATCGAATTACGAGAACGTGGAGTCGGAGAACGCTTGATTGAATCTTTCATGTTAGCAGCCAATGAAACAGTGGCAGAGCATTTTAACAAGTTGAAATTGCCGTTTATTTATCGAATTCATGAACAACCGAAAGAAGAAAAAATGCAACGCTTCTTTGATTTTGCTGCGGCTTTGGGGATTTTAGTGAAAGGTACCAAAGATTCGATCACACCCAAAGATTTACAGCAAGTCATTCATGAAGTAGAAGAAAAACCAGAAGCTGCGGTAATCAATACAATGCTGCTACGGAGTATGCAGCAAGCGCGCTACTCTGAGGACAACTATGGTCATTATGGATTAGCTGCTGAATACTATACGCACTTTACTTCACCGATCCGTCGTTACCCTGACTTGATCGTTCATCGTTTGATCCGTACGTATAGTCAAGATCAAAGTGAAGCAACAAAAGAAAAATGGGCAGAAGCATTACCTGAAATCGCTGATCACAGTTCTAAAATGGAACGCCGTTCAGTAGAGGCAGAGCGCGAAGTAGACAGCATGAAGAAAGCCGAATACATGTCAGATAAAGTTGGTGAAGAATTTGATGGAATCATTAGTTCAGTGACCAAATTTGGAATCTTTATCGAGTTGCCAAATACCGTAGAAGGTTTGATCCATCTAAATGAAATGAAACAGGATTATTATCACTTTATTGAAAACCAATTGGCTTTAGTAGGTGAACGTACGCGTCAAACCTTTAAAATCGGTCAGAAAGTTCGCATCAAAGTAACGAAAGCTGATCCGGTGACTCGAGAAATCGATTTTGAGTTATTAGAAGCAGAAGAAATCCCGGCATTAGATGTTCCAAAGAATAATCAGCAAAATAAACGCCGCAAACCAACTGGTGGACGTCAAAATAATTACGACAAATCGAAGAAAATGTCTAATAAGACGTCGAAAAATACTTCAAAATATTCATCAGATCGTCCAAATGAAGGAAAAAAAGACAAGAAAAAGAAAAAAGGGAAGAAACCTTTTTATAAATCAGTCGCTAAAAAGAACAAGCCGGGTAGAAAGAAGGGGTAACATGCCAAAAGGTGAAGGAAAGCTAGTCGCACAAAATAAGAAAGCACGTCATGACTATACGATCACTGATACGATCGAAGCGGGGATCGTTTTACAAGGAACAGAAATCAAATCGATTCGTAATAGCCGGATCAATTTAAAAGATGGATTTGCAAGAATTCGTAACGGCGAGGCTTTTTTATACAATGTTCATATCAGTCCGTACGAACAAGGAAATATTTTTAATCATGATCCGGTTAGAACCCGCAAATTATTACTGCATAAAAAACAAATTGCGCGTTTAGCGGAAGAGCTTAAGAATACGGGAATCACATTAGTTCCATTAAAAGTTTATTTAAAAGACGGCTATGCCAAGGTCTTGATTGGGGTAGCAAAAGGGAAGCATCAATATGACAAACGGGAAAGTTTGAAACGTAAAGATGTGGATCGCCAAATCAGTCGAACGCTAAAAAATTATTCGCGCTAATAAAATATTCTTTTTCGCATATTTAGTTAGACTTTCTTTACTTGCCCTTGTATTTTGATACGATTAACTACAATCTATACTAGCCGTTTTTCGGGCTAAGATAACTATCAGAGCGATTTCATAGAATATAAAATAACGAATCAGAAAATCTTTTTAACTTATTCAAAAAATTTTAGGAAAATTCTTTGAAATTTTCTTGCTCTGGTGGTAACATACGAGAGTATTTTGAGGAGCAGCGCAAAGCAGCACGAGTTGACGCTAGTCGCTGGGAAGAGAGGTGAACTGGATTGGATGAAAAATCTTGGTTTTTCCATGTTGGGCCGGTATGGTTTGATGGGACGGTGACGACAATGATCATCGTGACGTGTGTGATCGTCTTTTTCCTTGTCTTTGCATTTACCCGCAACCTAACATTGAAACCCAAAGGAAAGCAAAACGCAATTGAGTGGGTTATAGATTTCACTACGAATATTGTTGGTGACAACATGCCTCGCAATGAAGTCAGAAATTTTAGTTTGTTCTCATTTACGTTGTTCTTATTTATTTTTGTAGCGAACCAAATCGGACTTGTCACAAAGATCGTCACTGGAAACGACGTGACCTATTGGAAGAGTCCTACTGCTAATCCTTTTGTAACAATGGGATTGGCACTACTCGTTTTGACTTTATCACATTACCTAGGTACCGAAAAAATGGGTCTAGGTGGATACATCAAAAATTCTTTCTTTACACCTGCAGGACTATTTCCTATTAAATTGATGGAAGAATTTACGAATGTTATCACGTTAGGTTTACGTCTTTACGGGAATATCTTTGCTGGTGAAGTCTTGCTTTCATTGATTGCAAGTGTTGTAACAAGTACAGGGTGGATCACCTTGCCATTAGTTATCCCACTAGAAATGATATGGATCGCATTCTCACTATTTATCGGTAGTATCCAAGCATTTGTTTTCACAACTCTATCTATGGTTTATATCAGTCATAAAATCGAGGTAGAATAAAAAAATTAATACACTTTTAGGAGGAAAATTATTATGAACTTTATCGGTGCAGGAATCGCAATTATGGGGGCCGCAATCGGGGCTGGTTATGGTAACGGACAAGTAATCTCAAAAGCAATTGAATCTATGGCTCGCCAACCAGAAATGTCAGGACAAATTCGTTCAACAATGTTTATCGGTGTTGGTTTGATCGAAGCTGTGCCAATCTTGGGTGTAGTTTTAGGTATGTTAATGGTTTTCCAATAAAATTTAATGCTTTTTTGTTTAGTCTCATTTCAAAGAATGAGCGAAAGAACTGTTTAACAGTTTTTTAATGAGGAAGACGCACAGAAAGGAAGACCGAGTATGCTGAATCTAGTTATTGCTGAGACCGTCAATACAACGCTCGGTAATTTAATCGCCGTTACTGCATCATTCGTGATCTTAATGGCGTTACTAAAAAAATTCGCGTGGGGTGCCGTTCAAGACATTCTGAAAAAACGTGAAGACAAGATCGCCAACGATCTAGATTCTGCCGAACAATCACGTAAAAAAGCAGCTGAATTAGAAAAAGAACGTGAAACACAATTAGCGAGCTCTCGTAGTGATGCGGCAGATATCATTAAAAACGCGAAGGAAAGCGGCGAATTAAGCCGTCAAAACATCATTAAAGATACAAAAGAAGAAGTTTCTCGTCTAAAAGATCGGGCACAAGCCGAAATCAAAGACGAACGTGACAATGCGTTGACTTCTGTTAAAGATGATGTTGCGACACTTTCCCTACAAATCGCGGAAAAAATCTTGAGCAAAGAGCTTTCACAAGATGCTCATCAAGATTTGATCAACGAATATATGACTAAGCTAGGTAACACAAAACATGAAGCTTGATAAATACACTGTTGGTAAGCGTTATGGAAAAGCTTTGTTTGAATTGGCGATCGAAAATAAAGTTGCCGATAGCGTTTATCAAGAGTTATTGACGATTCGAGAAATCTGTAAAGAAATTCCGGATCTAGGCGATATCTTGACGGATGTCCGTTTACAAGGCGCTGAGAAAAAAGCGATTATGGATGCTTTTACCGGTGGTTTTGACGGCATCGTCAAACACTTTTTACTAGTTGTTTTTGAATACAATCGTAGCGACGATCTACCATTTATGATCGAAGAATTTGAACAACGTTATGATGCGATGAATAAAATCGCTCACGGGACAGTTACTACTGCTGTACCGCTCTCTGAAGAAAAGAAACACGAACTTGAAGCAAAAGTCGCTGATGTTTTTGGCTACCAGAAGGCCACTTTAACCCCGATTATTGATGAATCGATTCTCGGCGGTGTCATTGTTGAAGCCGATCATCAAGTGATCGACGGCAGCCTCGCCAGCCAATTAAATGGTCTACGAGCAGCACTTAGTAAAAAGTAGAGAAGAAGAGGTGAAATGAATGGCCATCAAAGCAGAAGAAATCAGTGCTTTAATTAAAGAACAAATTCAAAATTATGATAACAAGTTGTCTGTTGAAGAAATCGGAACAGTCACTTACGTTGGGGACGGAATTGCTCGTGCTCACGGTTTAGAAAATGCAATGAGTGGAGAACTTTTAGAGTTTTCTAATGGCTCTTACGGCATGGCACAAAACTTAGAAAGCAATGATGTTGGTATCATCGTTCTAGGTGAATTTGAGTCCATTCGTGAAGGAGACAAAGTAAAACGTACTGGTAAAATCATGGAAGTACCTGTTGGGGAAAACATGATCGGTCGCGTTGTAAACCCATTAGGTCAACCAATCGATGGAATGGGCCCAATCGAAACATCAAAAACACGTCCAGTTGAAGCTATGGCGCCAGGCGTTATGCAACGTAAATCAGTATCAGAACCAATGCAAACTGGTTTGAAAGCTATCGATGCACTTGTTCCAATCGGCCGCGGCCAACGTGAATTAGTTATCGGTGACCGTAAAACGGGTAAAACATCTATCGCTATCGATACGATCATCAATCAAAAAGGATTAGATATGATCTGTATCTATGTTGCGATCGGACAAAAAGAATCAACTGTTCGTTCACAAGTTGAAACATTACGTAAATACGGTGCAATGGATTACACCATCGTTGTTACAGCCGGAGCTTCTCAACCAGCGCCATTATTATTTATTGCTCCTTATGCTGGTACAGCTATGGGTGAAGAATTCATGTATAACGGTAAACACGTATTAGTTGTGTTTGATGATTTATCTAAACAAGCGGTTGCTTATCGTGAACTGTCATTACTATTACGTCGTCCGCCAGGTCGTGAAGCTTACCCAGGGGATGTTTTCTACTTGCATTCACGTTTATTAGAACGTGCTGCGAAACTTTCAGACGATCTAGGTGGCGGTTCATTGACGGCCTTACCATTCGTTGAAACACAAGCCGGAGATATCTCTGCGTATATCCCAACGAACGTTATCTCTATTACTGATGGACAAATTTTCTTAGAAAGTGATTTGTTCTATGCAGGTATCCGTCCATCTGTTGATGCTGGTTTATCTGTATCACGTGTTGGTGGTTCTGCACAAATCAAAGCAATGAAAAAAGTTGCCGGAACTTTGCGTTTAGACCTTGCCAGCTATCGTGAGCTAGAAGCCTTCACACAATTCGGTTCTGATTTAGATGCTGCAACACAAGCAAAACTAAATCGTGGACGCCGTACTGTAGAAGTATTGAAACAAAAACTTCATGAACCACTTCCTGTTGAAAAACAAGTCGTGATTCTTTATGCCTTGACTCATGGCGTACTTGATAGTATTCCAGTCAATAGTATTTTAGATTTCGAAGCTCAATTATTTGAATACTTGGAAACAAATCATTCAGATCTATTCGCAACTATCCGCGATACAAAAGATCTTCCTGATACTGATAAATTAGACAGTGCAATCCAAGAATTCAAAGAAATCTTTGATGCTTCAAACGCTAACCAAGAAAAAGCATAATCGAGGTGAGAGAAAATCATGGCATCCTTAAATGAAATCAAAACACGGATTGCATCGACGAAGAAAACTAGCCAAATCACCAAAGCTATGCAAATGGTATCAGCCTCTAAATTAACGAAATCAGAAATGTATTCAGCTAGATTCCAAATCTATGCTTCAAAAGTGCGTGAAGTCTTAACGCATTTGACAGCAAGTCAATTAACGGAATTAGCTAATTCTGGTGGTTCGTTAGGCGGGATCAACTATCACAGTATGTTGTTGAATCGTCCAGTCAAAAAAACAGGTTATATTGTTATTACTTCAGATGGTGGCTTGGTAGGCGGCTACAATAGTTCGATCTTAAAACAGACCATGACGATGCTTGAAGATGATCATGATTCTGCCGATGAGTATGTTTTACTGGCCATTGGTGGAACCGGAGCGGACTTTTTCAAAGCTCGCGGAGTTAAATTAGCGTATGAATTACGCAATTTATCGGATCAACCAAGCTTTGATGAAGTACGAAAAATCGTTTCAATGACGACAAGTATGTATGAGAATGAAGTATTTGATGAGTTATACGTTTGTTATAACCACCATGTTAATTCATTGTCTAGTCAATTCCGTGTAGAAAAAATGCTGCCAATTTCAGATTTGGATCCAAGCGAAGCACAAACATATCGCGAGGAATACCTTTTCGAACCATCAAAAGAAGCAATCTTAGATCAATTACTTCCTCAATATGCAGAAAGTTTGATTTATGGTGCGATCGTTGATGCCAAAACAGCAGAACATGCAGCCGGAATGACTGCGATGAAGACCGCAACAGATAATGCTGGCGCGATCATCGATGACTTAACTATCTCATTCAACCGCGCGCGTCAAGCAGCGATTACCCAAGAGATTACTGAAATTGTCGGCGGGGCTTCCGCATTAGAATAATTTCGAGATTGGAGGAAAAAACATGAGTTCAGGCAAGATTGTTCAAGTTATTGGTCCCGTTGTCGACGTGGAATTTTCTTTAGATCAATCCTTACCAGACATCAACAATGCGTTGATTGTTTATAAAAATGATAAAACAAAAGTTGTGCTTGAAGCCGCTTTGGAACTAGGTGATGGTGTTATCCGCACAATCGCCATGGAATCAACAGACGGATTGCAACGTGGAATGGAAGTTGTCGATACAGGCAAATCTATTTCTGTTCCTGTGGGTAAAGAAACTTTAGGTCGTGTGTTTAACGTATTAGGTGAAACGATCGATAAAGAAGCACCTTTCCCAGAGGATGCTGAAAGAAGTGGGATCCATAAAAAAGCTCCTGCTTTTGAAGACTTAAGTACAAGTAATGAAATCTTAGAAACAGGGATCAAAGTTATCGACTTATTAGCTCCTTATTTAAAAGGTGGTAAAGTCGGACTATTCGGTGGTGCCGGTGTTGGTAAAACCGTATTGATTCAAGAATTGATTCATAATATTGCACAAGAACACGGTGGTATTTCTGTATTTACCGGTGTTGGTGAACGTACTCGTGAAGGGAACGACCTTTATTATGAAATGAAAGATTCTGGCGTTATTGAAAAAACAGCCATGGTGTTTGGACAAATGAATGAGCCACCAGGTGCACGTATGCGTGTTGCCTTGACTGGTTTAACATTAGCTGAATACTTCCGTGATGAAGAAGGACAAGATGTGTTGCTATTTATCGACAACATCTTCCGCTTTACTCAAGCCGGATCAGAAGTTTCTGCGTTACTTGGACGTATGCCATCAGCCGTTGGTTATCAACCAACGTTAGCAACTGAAATGGGTCAATTACAAGAACGTATCACTTCAACGAAAAAAGGATCAATTACATCTATCCAAGCTATCTATGTGCCAGCCGATGACTATACTGACCCAGCGCCAGCTACAGCATTCGCCCATTTAGATGCAACAACTAACTTGGAACGTAAATTGACAGAACAAGGTATTTATCCTGCTGTGGATCCATTAGCTTCATCTTCAAGTGCGTTAGCACCTGAAATCGTTGGTGAAGAACATTACCGCGTAGCAACTGAAGTTCAACGTGTTTTACAACGTTATCGTGAATTGCAAGATATCATTGCTATCTTAGGGATGGATGAACTATCAGATCAAGAAAAAGTTATCGTTTCTCGTGCTCGTCGAATTCAATTCTTCTTATCACAAAACTTTAACGTAGCGGAACAATTCACTGGTCTACCAGGTTCTTACGTACCCGTAGAAAAAACTGTCGAAGGATTTAAAGAAATTCTAGATGGTAAATACGATGATCTTCCAGAAGAAGCATTCCGTAGTGTAGGTCCAATCGAAGACGTAATAGAAAAAGCGAAAACTTTAGGCTACTAGAAAGAGGTGCCCGATGGAACAAGAAAAAAGCAAGGTTCTGCAAGTGAACGTTGTTACTCCAGATGGTAACGTCTATGAACACAATGCAGCCATCGTTATTGCAAGAACGGTTGCTGGTGAAATTGGGATCTTACCAAATCACGCGCCAATTATTGCGCCTCTTGTAATCGATGAAGTTCGTATTCGTCGTACGGATTCGGATACACACGTGGATTGGATTGCAGTCAACGGTGGAATCATGGAAGTTCGGGACAATGTTTTGACGATTATTGCTGATACAGCAGAACGTGAACGTGATATTGACGTCTCACGTGCCGAAAGAGCAAAACAACGTGCGGAAGCACGAATCCAAGAAGCACGTGAAAAACAAGACACAGACCAATTGAGTCGTGCCGAAGTTGCTTTACACCGTGCTATGAATCGGATCAAAGTTTCAAAACATAGTTAGTTTGAATTTCAAACTTACTTATAAAAGGAGAGCTAAATCTTAGGATTTAGCTCTCCTTTTTTTTAATTTTAATATAAGGGTATTTATTCAAAAAAAGCTATAAATATTAAGTTCATTTAACAAATAAATCATAATAATACATTTGTTATCAAATATTTTTGTATTTTCTTCTTCTTTACTAGCTAAAATATTCGAACTATTCAATTAAATTAAGACTATAGAAAATAAATATCAGTCATTGGAGATGAGAATATGGAAAGTGCCCAATCTACAAAAATTAATAAAATAAAAAGCTATCGTAAAAATACAGCACAACTCTCGATTAAACCGTATATAAAAAAAATAATTCCATGGATTATTCCGATTAGTTTGATTTTAGCTTGGCAAGTCAGTAGTCAGTTAGGCTGGTTGGCTAGTGAAACAATGCCATCTCCACTATCGATCATAGAGAACGGTATCCAATTATTTCAAAGTGGAGAATTATTCAAACATATCAGTATCAGCTTATATCGTGCTACCGTCGGATTGATTATTGGGGGAAGTATCGGATTTATTTTAGGTGTCATCAATGGCGTTTCAAAATTAAGTTGCCAACTTTTTGATACAACGATTCAAATGTTTCGAAATATTCCTCATGTCGCGTTGACGCCATTAGTGATTTTAGTTTTAGGAATTGGTGAACCAGCTAAGATTTTTCTTGTAGCTGTCGGTGTCATGTTTCCAATCTATATCAATACGTATCATGGTATCCGGTCAGTTGATTCAGAACTTTTAGAAATGGGAAAATCTTATGGATTGCACAATTGGGAATTATTCAAAAAAGTGATCTTTCCAGCCGCTTTGCCGACGATTTTGATGGGTGTTCGCTATGCGCTAGGTGTAATGTGGACAACATTGATCGTTGCTGAAACGATTGCTTCAGATTCTGGAATTGGCTATCTTGCGGTAACCGCTCAAGACTTTTTAGATATGAAGACGATTATCTTATGCATTTTGATCTACGCATTGTTAGGTAAAGCTTCCGATATCATCGCTAAAAATTTAGAAAAAGTTTTTCTAGCGTGGCAAGATCAAGAAAGGATGGATGAACATGTCTAATGAGCTAGTATCATTAAAACATATCGGAAAAAAATATGAAGAAAAAGAAGTACTGACCGATGTAAATTTAAAAATCCAACGAGGTGAATTTGTTAGTTTAGTTGGAAAAAGCGGGGGTGGAAAAAGTACACTGCTACGCTTGATTGCTGGTTTGGAAAAAAATGATGGTGGCTCAATCGAATATCCGGCTGCTCCAGTTATCCGGGTGATGTTTCAAAACGACCGTTTACTGCCTTGGATGACAGTTATTGACAATGTTTGTTTTAGAGAAAAAGATCACTATGCTTTAGCAAGAAAACTATTACAACAAGTTGGACTAAGTGATTTTGCAGAGAAATATCCGGACCAGCTTTCCGGTGGACAACGTCAAAGAGTTGCCTTGGCTCGCGCATTGATGGCTAAACCTGATTTATTATTGTTAGATGAACCACTAGGTGCTTTGGATGCACTTACTCGAAGTCAAATGCAAGAATTGATTTTAGATATTTGTAATGAGCAACAAGTGACTTTAGTGATCGTAACGCATGATGTGAATGAGGCTGTAAAAATGGGCCAACGAGTTGTTATTATGAAAAATGGTCAGAATCATTATGAAGCAGCAGATTTTAGCGGTGATGTAAAAACAGAAGTCAAAGTCACTCAGCAAATCTACAACGAGCTGATGGAGGCTCTTTAATATGGATACAGCAAAACGCACGAATAAACAGCGGCCATATCTGTATGAAGTTGATTTGATGAGAATCATTTTTATTTCAGGAGTACTCTTAAATCATGTGACAACGGCTTTTTCCAATGCTATGCCTGCATCAATTAGTAAAACTGTTTTACAGGCGACACATTTGTCCCTTCATTTTACTAGAATGGGTTTCATGTTTATGACAGGGTTAGTATTGTTTTTGAATTATTACGACAAAGAAAATAGTTGGTTGGCTTTCTGGAAAAAACGTTATTCTAGTGTTGGTTTTTCTTATATAGCTTGGAATATCTTATTGTTACTGTTTACTGAAGGGGTAGCAGGAACTCTCTTTTCAAAAGGAAATTTTTTCAATGAATTAGTGGATGCATTGATTCATGGTAATCATTTTTATCTCTATTATGTATATGTAACGTTTCAGCTATATTTACTTTTTCCGCTGTTAGTAAAATTATTCAAACGGTTCCCCAAAGAGCACAATATCATTTTATTGATCAGTTTCATGCTTCAGTTAAGCCTACTTTTTTTGATCAAATATGAATTGCCTGTGGTAGATACTAGCAATTGGTGGTTTATCTTCCGTTCTTATGGAATGAATTTCTTTGTTTATCAAATTTATTTTACAATGGGAGCTTATACAGCAATCCACTATCAACAAGTAACTAGCAGAATAAAAAAATATCAAAAGTGGATCGGCTCATTAGCTGTACTCCTAGCAATTGGAACTGTCGGACTATATTATTTCAATCGTGATATTTTAAAACTAAGTGCTGCTAAAACAATGAGCATCCATCAACCATATATGCTTTTCTATGCCATTTCAATGGTAGCAGCAGTCTTTTTGATTGGTTTACATTATGCAAAGGTAAGAAATAAAATGGCTGAACAAGTAACAGCTAAAATCAATTTGATCGCTAAAGTTTCGTTTGGACTGTATTTGGCTCAAACAATCCCATTAACAATTTTAAAAATGATTCTTAGTCGTTTAACCTTCTTGCCAGCTTGGGGCTTTATATTACTAGTACCAATCGGCTATCTATTTGTATGGCTCATTTCATTTGGAATCGCCTATTTCTGTTATAAAGTACCACCATTTGGACGTTTAATCGGCCGTCCTCAAAAACGTCGATATTTAGTTAAGGAAGTGTTCGTACATGACAAAGTTAACCAATAAACTCAATCAACAATTAAAAAATCAACCGATGGATGATTTCATTAAAGAAGTAACTGACAAGACGTGGATCAGTAAACAAGAATTTGCTGAAGATGTAAAAAGGATCACACAACAATTAACAGAATTAAAAATTGGTTATCAGGATATGGTTTTAGTTAGTTTAGAAAACAGCAGTGTTTATCCAGCCATTCTACAAGCGTTATGGCAACAAGGTGTTATCGTTCATCCAGTCTCAGAATCGACACCAGTTGATCAATTGTTGGATGAATATCAAATTCACCACTGTGTCGGAGTAATCATTGGTGAACAAATCAACTTGAAACAAACAGTATTCGTATCGATTACGAGCCAACTTTCAAGAAAGCAATTAACTATCTATGGTGATAAAGAAAAATTGGCGCTAAGAACTACTTCGCCAGTGGGGAAACTGAGCGAAGCTAATTTAGCTTTGGTGATGAATACTTCAGGCACAACGGGAAAACCAAAACGAGTCGGATTAACACATGAACAGTTATTTAACGGCGCTAAACATATTGCTAACGGGCATCAATTGACTGAAAGGGATACGACGCTTGTAACGATGCCAATGTTCCATATTAATGCTCAAGTGATTTCGATTTTGGCTACACGTTTAACTGATGGCCGATTATTGGTAGCAAAAAAATTCAGTGCACACCAATTTTGGCAGCAAGTCGCAGACAATCAAGTGACATGGGCCTCAGTTGTACCTACTATTATCAGCATTCTTTTAATGAATCTTTCTGCGCAAAAAGAATATCAAAAATATCAAAAAAAATTGCAACTACGCTTTATCAGAAGTGCATCTTTTTCTTTACCAAAAAACAAATTAGAAGAATTTCAAACGGTCTTTGATGTTCCAGTAATTGAAGGCTATGGTTTGACCGAAGGAGCTAGTCAAGTTGCGATCAATCCTCATGATGCACCGAAAGCAGGCTCTGTAGGAAAACCTTACGGAACAGAAATCAAGATTTTTGATGGTACAGAATTAATCGAAGACAGTCAACAACTGGGTGAGATAGCTGTAAGAGGCGATCATGTGATCACAGATTATTTAGATCCTAATCCGACTTCCTTCTTTGGAGAATGGTTTTTGACTGGTGATCTTGGTTATTTTGATGAAGAGGGGTATTTATACATCAAAGGTCGTAAAAAAGAAATGATCAATCGGGGAGGAGAAAAAATCGCGCCAGTGCAAGTCGAAGGTGCATTGAATAAACTTTCTTTTATTGCACAGATAGCCGTGGTAGGACTAGATGATCCTTTATATGGTGAAGAAGTAACCGCGGTTGTTATCAGTCGAGCAAGCGGTATCAGTGAAGCTAAGCAGCGACAAGCAATTTTTGATTATTCCGAACGTAAGCTGGCACGTTATGAACGTCCAACACGGGTAGAATTTGTGAAAGAATTTCCTACAAATCCAACGGGAAAAGTTATCCGAGCAAAGCTGAAAGAAATCATTCAAACAAAAATCAGTGAGAGGGTGGAAAATGAAACAGCGAGTGCGTAAATGGGGATTAAATATTTTAGTTCTTTTTTGGATCGGCATAGCTTATATGGGATTTCGACAGGTCTCTGGCGAAGCGACCTCATTGACTAAAGTAACTTTAGGTTATCAAAAGGCAGATATGATGGATATTTCAAAAGAACGTGGTGTCTTTGAAAAAAAAGATGAAAGCCAAAGGGTATAAAATTATTTGGAAAGAATTCCAAGATGGTTCTTCTTTGATGCAGGCTGTTAAAGCGGGGAAAGTAGATTATGCTCGTTTGGGAGATACGCCGCCAGTCGTTGCGCAGGCAAATGGCACAAAGCTAAGCTATATCGCAGCCGGTTCAACTCGGTCAAACGGGTCTGGTATTTTAGTGGCTAAAGATTCTGGGATTACTTCTTTAAATGATTTAAAAGGTAAAAAAATTGCTTACACAAAAGGAACAAGTTCAGAATATTTTGTTCGAAATGCGTTAAAAAAAGCAGGAATCTCAAGTGATGAAGTCGATTTGGTAAATTTAGACTCTTCTGATGCAAGTGCGGCTTTTTCAAAAGGGAAAGTGGCTGCTTGGGCGACTTGGGATCCAATGACTGCTACTGCTGAGGTCAAACAAGACGCTACATTACTAATAATTGGAAATAATGGCATCAGTAATAATCGCGAATATATCGTTGCAGCTAGTGAGTATGCCGAAAACCATACAGATATTTCTAAATATCTAGTCGAATATATGAGCAATGATATGGAATGGGCCAATCAAAATCATACGAAACTTATTTCGATGTTGAGCAAAGCGCTAAATTTGTCTAATCAAATCGTTAAGAAAATGGTAGAACTTCGTACCTATGGGTTAACAACAATCAATCAAGCAATTTTAGATGAACAACAAGCGATTGCTGACTTATTCTATGAAGAAGGCGTCATTAAAAATAAGGTCACCATTGAAAATACAGCCAATTAAATGGTAAATATAGATTGTTTCAATTGTTGAAACAATCTTTTTTTTTTGTATTTTTGACAAACCGGCTATTTAAGCATCAATAATTATCTTTTTTTATTATTTAAGTTTTTTAAAAATTTTTATGAAGTCTGATAGCGAGACAAACTATTCTTCTTTATGTAAAACTGTGATATAATCCAACTGTTGATTTTCTTGAAAGGAAAAGAATGATGCAAGTATATGGAATTGATGCTATCGTTAGAATTGTTTCACATTTTTCGTTTATTTATTTAGCTTTTTGGGCGTTAAGGTCCTTACGAGTAGATACGCTGTTTCGACCACTTAAAGAGACGCAAATCCGTATTGCAATCACTATGTTGGCGATCGCAATTGGCTTTACCTGCAGTACGTTCTTTTTAGAAATCATCATGCTATGTAAAAATATTTTTTTGACATTTAACTAAGGTACATATACGTGAAGTCGACTAGTTTTTTTGGAGGGAATACAATGGAAGAAATCATCGTTCGTGGTGGTAAGCAATTAAAAGGAACCGTACATATTGAAGGCGCAAAAAATGCCGTCTTACCTATTTTAGCAGCTACATTATTAGCAGAAGAAGGAACTACTACATTAAGCAATGTTCCTGTTTTATCAGATGTTTTTACTATGAATCAAGTTATTCGTTATCTTAATACAGATGTAGATTTCGATGAAGAGAAGAAAGAAATTACAGTAAATGCGACTCGTCAATTGAATGTGGAAGCACCCTATGAATATGTCAGTCAAATGCGTGCATCAATCGTTGTGATGGGTCCATTGTTAGCTCGAAATGGTCATGCAAAAGTTGCGATGCCTGGTGGTTGTGCAATTGGTAAACGTCCAATCGATCTACATTTAAAAGGATTCCAAGCGTTAGGTGCAAAAATTATTCAAAAAAATGGCTATATTGAAGCTATTGCAGACGAATTGATCGGTGATACGATTTATTTAGATTTCCCAAGTGTTGGAGCAACACAAAATATTATGATGGCAGCTGTAAAAGCTAAAGGAACAACAATCATTGAAAACGTTGCTCGCGAACCTGAAATCGTTGACTTAGCCAATTTCTTAAACAAAATGGGCGCAAACATTTATGGTGCTGGTACAGAAACAATGCGTATCGAAGGGGTAGAACGATTACATGCGGTAGCTCATCCAATCGTTCAAGACCGGATCGAAGCTGGAACATTCATGGTGGCTGCAGCGATGACAGAAGGTAACGTATTGATTGATGGAGCTATTCCTGAACACAATCGTCCTCTTATTTCTAAATTGATCGAAATGGGTGTAACGATCAGTGAAGAAAACGAGGGTCTACGAGTAATCGGACCAAAAACGATCAAAGCAACAGATGTGAAGACAATGCCACACCCAGGCTTTCCAACAGATATGCAAGCACAGATGACCGCTATCCAAGCAGTTGCTGAAGGGATCAGTACAACGACAGAAACAGTCTTTGAAAATCGTTTCCAACATTTAGAAGAAATGCGTCGTATGAATGCTCAAGTTAAAATCGATAATAATGTTGCTTTGATCCAAGGATCAGCCGATTTACAAGGAGCAGAAGTTTATGCAACAGATTTACGTGCTGCAGCTGCCTTAATCTTGGCTGGCTTGCGTGCAAAGGGAATCACGCGTGTTCGCAATTTAAAATATTTAGACCGGGGTTATTATCAATTCCATAAAAAATTGCAATTATTAGGTGCAGATGTTGAACGTGTTGATACGGATGGTAAAAAAGTAGCTGATAAAACAACTGTTTTAGCTTAAGGAGTGTATCTATGAGTTCAAGTGAACATATTTTACGAAACCTTATCCGAATCGTAGCTATTTTACTGGCTGGTGTCGTGCTGTTTATTATTGGTAGCATGATCGGTTACGGCGTAATGGGCGGAGGCAATCCATTTAAAGTTTTATTTCCTGATGTCTGGCGTCATATTTTAGACTTTGTTCATTAAACAATAATACAATCAAAGAGTGTGCCTTTTAGGTGCATTCTTTTTTATATCGATAATTTATCCAATTTTGATTGCTGTACGAAAGAGAATAAGAGGGAAGTCCATGAATCTAATAGGAAGAAGTATTATATTTTTAGTGCGAGGATATCAGCGTTTCATCTCGCCTTTATTTCCACCATCTTGTCGTTATTATCCAAGTTGTTCTAGTTATATGATCAAAGCCGTTCAAGTCCATGGAGCACCTAAAGGATTTTTAATGGGAATATCTCGGATCTTGCGCTGCCAGCCATTTGCAAAAGGTGGTTTGGATTATGTTCCTACAACTTTTTCTTTACGTAAAAATAAGACAGATCAGGAAGAACCTAAGTATCCTCAAATGAACAACTAATTATTGCTTTAGCTAATAATAGCTAAAGCTTTTTTCATTTCATCCAACCAACATTCAATGTAAGCGCTAATAGTTATTTGATTATTGGCAATAGTTAAAATATTCAGAAAATTTAATTGACAGTGAGAGTTTTTTCATATATATTCTTTATTATCTTAACAAACTATAATTGATTTATTAGGGAGGAAAAGGAATGAAGAAACGGACATTGGCTGCACTAGCAGCAGGGTTGTTCTTATTTGGTGCTTGTGGGGCTCCTAAAGCCAGCGATAATAGTAGTAGTGAGGATGCAAAAACGATTAAAATCGGCGGAAACTTTGAATTATCAGGTGCCATCGCTGCGTATGGCGAGGCTGAAAATGAAGGAGCTAAATTAGCCGTCGAGCAAATCAATAAAGATGGCGGAATCGATGGTAAAAAAATCGAATATGTTTCAAAAGATAATAAATCAGATAATAATGAAGCAGCTTCTGTTACTGCTAATTTAACGACAAAAGATAATGTAGTAGCTATTGTTGGACCGGCAACGTCCGGAGCAACGAAAGCAACCTTACCAAACTTGTCTAAAGCGAAAGTTCCAGCAGTAACGCCTTCTGGAACTGATGATGCAATCACTGTCCAAAATGGAAAAGTTCAAGATTACATCTATCGGGCATGTTTCCAAGATAGTTTCCAAGGTATTGTATTAGCGAAATATGCGGAAGAAAATTTGAAAGCTGAAAAGGCTGTAATCTTGGGTGATAATTCTAGTGATTATGCAATTGGATTGACTAAGGCCTTCAAAAAAACATATAAAGGTAAAATTGTTGCAGAAGAAAACTTTACGGCTGGTGATAAAGATTTCCAAGCGATGTTAACAAAAATCAAAGGTAAAGATTTCGATGTCATCTATATCCCAGGTTATTACACAGAAGCTGGTTTGATCATCAAACAGGCACGTGAAATGGGGATTGAACAACCGATTATTGGTGCAGATGGTTTTGGAGATGAAAAATTAGTTGAAACAGCCGGTGCTAGCAATGTAAACAATGTTTATTACACTGGACACTTTTCAACAAAAGCACCAGCAACAGATAAAGTTGAACCATTTGTAAAAGCTTTTGAAGAAAAATACGGAACACAGCCGTCTTCATTCAATGCTTTGGCATACGATGCAGTCTACATGATCAAACAAGCAATTGAAGATCAAGGAAAAGCAACACCTGCAGCGATCAACAAAGGCTTGGCAGAACTAAAAGATTTTGAAGGTGTTACTGGTAAGATCACAATGGACGATGAGCATAACCCAGTGAAATCAGCGGTTGTACTTGGTCTAACAGATGGAAAAGAATCTTCTGCTGAAACTGTAAATCCATAATTACTCAGAAAAAGCAGACAAGGGGGTGTGCCAATACTTGTTGGCATGCTCCTTTTTAAAAATCAAGGTCCTTTGACCACTCTATTTTTTAGAAAAGTGATGTGATAAAGATGGAAGTATTTATTCAGCAAATCGTCAACGGCCTTTTTCTCGGAAGTGTCTACGCACTGATGGCCTTAGGTTACACCATGGTTTATGGAATTATCAAATTGATTAACTTTGCTCATGGTGAAATTTATATGATTGGTTCATTTATTGGCTACTTTTTGATTAATCAATTCAATATGGGCTTTTTTCCAGCCTTGATTCTGTCAATGATCGGCAGTGCGATATTAGGTGTTGTTATTGAGTTTCTAGCTTATCGACCATTGAGAAATTCAACAAGGATCGCAGCTTTGATTACAGCAATCGGTGTTTCGTATCTTTTACAAAATACGATGATTTACTTTTTTAGTTCATCAACTAGACCGTTTCCGCAAGTCATCGAGATGCATGTGTATAAAATCGGCTTTTTGAGTGTTTCAAATATTCAATTATTGATTTTAGGGTTGTCATTATTCTTGATGATTGCTTTAAATCTGATTGTACAAAAAACAAAAATGGGGAAAGCGATGCGCGCAGTAAGTGTCGATACAGATGCGGCACAATTAATGGGAATTGATGTGAATCGTACGATTTCATTTACTTTCGCCTTAGGTTCAGCCTTAGCGGCAGCTGGCGGAATGATGATCGGTTTGTATTACAACTCGATCGATCCGATGATGGGATATATGCCCGGATTGAAATCATTTATCGCAGCAGTACTTGGCGGAATCGGTATTATACCTGGTGCAGCAATTGGAGGATTTGTGATTGGCTTGATTGAAACGATCACAACAGCCCTGGGCTTCTCTGACTTTAAAGATGCTGTAGTATATGCTGTACTGATTTTGATTTTATTGATCCGTCCGGCGGGTATTCTAGGAAAACATGTGAAAGAGAAAGTGTAGGTGAATCAAATGAAAAAGAATTTAAAATACAATTTGATTTGGCTGGCTTTAATTGTGCTAGGATATGCTGCGCTTTATATTGCGTATTCTGCAGGCATGGTCAATCTATTTTTAGATAATGTATTGGTTCAGATCGGAATCAATATTATTTTAGCAGTTGGATTAAATCTGATTATTGGGTTTTCAGGACAATTTTCTTTAGGTCATGCGGGCTTTATGGCAATCGGTGCTTATGGAGCAGCCTTAGTCTCAATGAGTATGCCAACTTATGCGGGCTTTTTCTTAGGAATGGCCGTTGGTGTGATTATTGCGGGAATCGTCGCAGTAGCCGTGGGTATTCCAACATTGCGTCTAAGCGGTGATTATTTAGCAATCGCAACCCTTGGTGTAGCAGAAATTATCCGTATTTTATTGATCAATTTTAAAGATATTACCAATGGACCTTCAGGCTTGTTTGGGATTCAACCGTTCGTTGATTGGCAGATGGTCTATGGATTTGTGGCTATTACTACGCTATTTATTGTCAATTACATTCGTTCTGGCGCTGGCCGAGCAACAATGGCGATTCGTGAGGATGAGATTGCTGCAGAATCAATGGGTGTCAATACGACTAAATATAAAGTGATGGCTTTCGCCTTTGGAGCAATGACTGCTAGTATTGCGGGATCTCTTTATGCCGGTTATTTACAATCGATTGCCCCTAAAGACTTTGCGTTCACTAAATCTGTAGATATTTTGATCCTTGTAGTATTAGGTGGAATCGGCAGTATTACTGGTACAGTGATTGCAGCGATTCTTTTAGGAATCATCAATATGTACCTTCAAGATTTTGGAACTTTACGTATGATCATTTACGCATTGGCATTGATTATTTTGATGATTTTCAAACCAGGTGGTTTATTAGGCACGAAAGAATTATCAGTGAAAAAAATCTTTACTAAGTTCAAAAAAGGAGATGACCGAGATGCCTCTGTTAGAAATTAAAGACTTAACTAAAAACTTTGGCGGCTTGGCAGCTGTCTCCAATGTTAATATCGCATTAGAAGAAAACCAATTAGTCGGATTGATCGGTCCCAATGGTGCGGGTAAAACGACATTGTTTAACTTAATCACAGGTGTTTATGAACCAAGTGAGGGAGATGTGTTGTTAAAATCAGAGGGGAAAGAGCACCGATTGAATGGTCAAAAACCCTATGCAATCGCTGATCTAGGTCTAAGCCGAACGTTTCAAAATATTCGTTTATTCAAAGATTTAACGGTCTTAGACAATGTCTTGATTGCGATGAATAGTAAAAATAAAGAAGGCTTTCTTTCTAGTATCCTTAGATTGCCAGCCTTTTACAATCAGGAAGAGACTTTACGAGAAGAAGCATTGGCCTTACTGAAAATTTTTGATCTTCAAGATAAAGCTGAAAATTTAGCAAAAAATCTTCCGTATGGAGAACAACGTCGACTAGAAATCGTTCGAGCATTAGCGACGAAACCAAAGATTTTATTTTTAGATGAACCAGCCGCTGGTATGAATCCTCAAGAAACCGCGGAACTGACGATCTTGATTCGTAAAATCCAAGAAGAATTCAAAATTACGATTTTGTTGATTGAGCATGATATGAGTCTAGTCATGGATGTTTGTGAACGAATCTATGTATTAGAGTATGGTCGCATCTTAGCAGAAGGGGTACCTGAAGAAATCAAAAATAATCCCGAAGTAATCAAAGCCTATCTTGGAGGTGAGCTATAATGTTGAAAATCGAAAATCTTTCGGTGCATTACGGCATGATCCAAGCGGTAAGAGATGTTAGTTTTGAAGTCAATCAAGGCGAGATCGTTTCATTGATCGGAGCCAATGGTGCGGGTAAAACAACGATCTTAAGAACGATCTCTGGCTTAAATCAACCATCGAATGGAACAATCACCTTCGAGGGACAGCCGATTCAAAAGAAAGCTCCTAGAAAAATTGTTGCACAAGGAATTTCTCAAGTTCCAGAAGGGCGCCATGTCTTTTCTGGTTTAACGGTCTTAGAAAACTTAGAAATGGGAGCTTATTTACGAAAAGACGGAGATACGCAAAAAGATTATGACCATATTTATGAAAAATTTCCGATTCTGAAAGAACGCTTGAGTCAGGATGCCTCCACATTATCTGGTGGTGAACAGCAAATGCTAGCAATGGGCCGAGCATTGATGTCTAAACCACGCTTATTATTACTAGATGAACCATCAATGGGACTTGCACCAATCTTCATTAAAGAAATTTTTAATATTATCCAAGAAATCCAAAAGCAAGGGACGACTGTCTTATTGATTGAACAGAATGCTAAGATGGCACTGTCGATTGCGGATCGCGGATATGTTTTAGAAACGGGTAAAGTCGTGTTATCGGGAACGGGAAAAGAATTGCTAGAAAGTGAAGAAGTGAAGAAAGCTTATCTAGGAGGATAAAAAAATGAGTGTAAAAGATTTTATGACCGCAGAATTAGTCACAGTACCATCAGATACTAAAATTTTTGATGCTATTGATTTAATGAAAAAGTATGATATTCACAGATTACCTGTAGTGGATAAGGATCAATTAGTTGGGTTGATCACGGAAGGAATAATTCAGGAAGCACTACCGTCAAAAGCAACGAGCTTAAGTGTCCATGAAGTGAATTATCTATTGAATAAAACAGTTGTAGCAGATGTGATGATCAAAGATGTTAAAACGGTTGAACCTGATGCAGAATTAGAGGATGCGATCTATTTAATGCGTCACAATAAAATCAACGTGCTACCAGTGTTAGAGGGCGAGCGATTGGTCGGAATTATTACTAATAATGATATCTTCGATGCGTTTCTAAAATTAACGGGTTATCACGAAGGTGGCACGCGTCTTCAATTGAAGATTTTAGAGGATAAAAAAGGTGTTTTAGCATCGGTGGCCAAGCTTTTAGCTGACAATGAGTATAGTATTTTAAATGTTGTAGTCGATCATCAAGAGCATGCTACGATTTTAGAAATTCATTTGCAAAGTAAAGAAGCCGATAAAATCAAACAGCTATTGACAGACAATGGCTATGATGTGCGTCGTGCAGCAGTCACAAATCCTTAATGATGATCTAAGGACAACGCGCGTAAAGCAGTTGTCCTTTTCTTTTGGAATATGATAAACTATCTGCAGGTGGTGTGAAAGTTATGTCTAAAAAAAACAAAGATATTCAAGTTCAGATCAAAGAAGAAGAACGTTCAATCAATGGAAATAAAGAAACAGTGACTCAATTAGTGATTGGAAAAAAATTAATTGGTGAGATTATTCCTGAAAATAAAGTTTTTCAAACGTATGCAGACGACCATTTGCTAGGCGGTTTTAAGACATTGGATGATGGAATCGAAGCATTGATTCGCAATTGGAATTTACATGAATAATTTTTTCAAAAAAGTACTTGCATTTTTTTGAAATATTCGGTATTATAACTGAGTCAGGTTTTTAAATAATAAAAACCTCTTGGAGGAGTAGCGAAGTGGCTAAACGCGACGGACTGTAAATCCGTTCCTTAGGGTTCAGTGGTTCGAATCCACTCTCCTCCACCATTGGGGTATAGCCAAGCGGTAAGGCAAGGGACTTTGACTCCCTCATGCGTTGGTTCGAATCCAGCTACCCCAGTAATATAAAAAAGATAAGACGTGAAGACGTCTTATTTTTTTATTCAAAAATGTTTCTAACTTGAAGCTGAACCAGAATTGAGCTACAGTAAAAGAAATGACTTATGCAATTGGAAAGAAGGGGGAAATAAGATGAGTAAAATCGATGATATGAAAGAAATGGTAACAGATACTGTAACCAAAATTTATAATACAGTCAAAGATAATTCAATCGAGATCACCAAAGAAGAAAAAAAATTAGCGCCACGAATTCGGACATTACGACCAACGCGTCATACCATTAAATGGAAAGCAAAAAATCATTAAAAAAAACCGTTCATTAATTGAACGGTTTTTTAATGATCGATTTCAATGCCTAAAATCGTCAAATGGCCATTACCGACTAGCTTGACTACAAGTTTTGATAAATCATCAGCATCCATATCGGTATCACTGGTGATCCACCAATGAAGTGTGCCAACAAAAATCGAAGTCATATATTCGATAATGAAATCTAAAGGAACTTCAATGTCATTCTCGGTGATCTTAAGTTGATTAAAAATATGCGCATACTTAATATCTAAAATCTCAGCAATTTTTTTTCGGAGAATTTCATTACCTGAAGCATCCATGATAGTTAAGAAAAATTTTCGATTTTCTTGGATACGTTCATAAATAATTTTAAGTACCATTTCGATTTGTCGAACTTTTAACCGATTTCCTTGGACGATCTGATCAGGATCTAATACAGCTGCGAATGCATCGATAGCTTGCTTGAAAATCGCATCATATAAATCTTGTTTGTCTTTAAAATGCGAATAAAAAGTTGCACGATTGATCATTGCTTCATCAGCGATTTCTTGAATCGTGATGTTATCATATCCCTTTTCTTCTACTAAGTGAATAAAAGCTTCTACGATCATTTTGCGCGTTCGTTTTACTCGAAGATCAATTTTCTTTTTCATAAATTTTCCCTTTCATTTAACAACAAATCTTTATTGATTGTTGTTTATCACACGGATGAAGTGCATTTGCGTATTGCATAAAGGTTAAAATCTTTTTAGAATATACGTGAGTAGTATAACAAACACTATGTATTTTAATCAACAGGTGTTGTTAAAAATGGAAGGTAGGAATAATTATGACATTACGAGCGGGAATCGACGTTGGCTCTACGACCGTAAAGCTAGTCATTTTAGATGAACAAAATACAAGTCTCTTTGCAAAATATGAACGTCATTTCTCAGATGTGAAAGCTGCCACAGAACGAGTGCTCAAAGAAGCAGAAAACATTCTTGGAGATCAAGCGATGACGATGAGTATCACTGGTTCTGGTGGTATGGGATTAGCAGATGTCTTAGAGATTCCTTTTGTCCAAGAGGTTATCGCGTGTACACGCACAGTTGAAGAAGTAATTCCAGAAACAGATGTAGCCATTGAACTAGGAGGAGAAGATGCTAAAATTACCTTTTTCGAGGGTTCATTAGAACAACGGATGAATGGTAGCTGTGCTGGTGGTACGGGAGCCTTTATCGACCAAATGGCTGTCTTACTAAAGACAGATGCAAACGGCGTTAACGAATTAGCTAAGAATTATAAAACAATTTATCCAATTGCATCACGTTGTGGAGTTTTTGCTAAAACAGACGTGCAACCTTTGATCAATGAAGGCGCTGCAAAAGAAGATATCGCAGCGAGTATATTCCAAGCGGTTGTCAATCAAACCATTGCTGGCTTAGCAGCTGGCCGTAAAATCAAAGGTAAGATCGCTTTTCTTGGCGGACCATTGTTCTTTATGTCTGAATTACGTCAACGTTTTATCGAGACATTGGACATTGCTCCTGAAAATGTGATTTTTCCAGAAAATCCACAATTATTTGTGGCCATGGGAGCAGCTTTTTATTCGGAAGAAGCACCAGTTTCTTCATTAACTGAATTATTACATCGCTTAGCAACAGCTGAAGAAGGCCATTTATCACCGTCTGATACGTTGGAACCATTATTTAAAGATGATGAAGATCTAGCAGTATTTCGTGAACGCCACAATCAAGCACAAGCGAAAACAAAAGACTTGGCACAACATGAAGGCGTGGCTTTTTTAGGGATCGATGCGGGCTCAACGACTACTAAAGTTGCCTTAATTGATTCTGATGGCAACTTACTATTTTCTTTTTATGGAAATAATCAGGGGCAGCCATTGGAAACAACGATGAGCGTGTTAAAAGACTTGTATCAACAACTACCAGCGAACGTCTTTATCGGCAAAGCTGCTGTAACGGGTTATGGTGAACAATTGATCAAAAACGCTTTGAAGGTTGATATTGGTGAAGTTGAAACAATGGCTCATTACAAAGCAGCTAATCACTTCCAACCAGGTGTCGATTTTATTTTAGATATTGGTGGCCAAGATATGAAAGCCATGACGATCAAAGATGGCGCATTATCTTCGATCCAGTTGAATGAAGCATGCTCATCTGGCTGTGGATCTTTTATTGAAACATTTGCGAAATCATTGAATTACAAAGTAGAAGACTTTGCTGAAGCTGCTTTGCACTCAAAAGGTCCTGTCGATTTGGGATCTCGTTGTACAGTCTTTATGAACTCTAAAGTGAAGCAAGTACAAAAAGAAGGTGCTTCTGTAGGCGATATTTCTGCTGGATTATCTTATTCAGTTATAAAAAATGCAATTTATAAAGTAATCAAGGTTCGTCGTCCGGAGGAGCTTGGAGAAAAAATCGTCTGTCAAGGTGGAACATTTTATAATGAAGCTGTTTTAAGAGCATTTGAATTGGTTACGGGTCGTGAAGTTGTCCGTCCATCGATTGCTGGATTGATGGGAGCTTTTGGGGCTGCATTGATTGCGTTAGAAAATTATGAAGTCGGCGAAACGACTGAAACGTTATCACTAGCGGAAATCGATTCATTTACAGCAGAAAAAGAATTTACGCATTGTGGGTTGTGTGAAAACAATTGTATGTTGACTGTGACATTGTTCTCTGATGGCCGTCAATTTATTACAGGCAATCGCTGTGAACGTGGTGCGCGGATCAAAGTGAAACGTGAAGATAAAAAGGTCAACTTGGTTGATTATAAATACCGTCGTTTGTTCAAGTATCGCCCATTGCGTAAAAAAGAGGCTGTCCGTGGAGAAATCGGAATTCCGCGGGTCTTGAACATGTATGAAAATTATCCATTATGGCATACCTTTTTTAGCGATCTAGGCTTTAGAGTTAAATTGTCTCCTCGTTCAAACAAAGAACTGTATGAACAAGGTATAGAGACAATTCCTAGTGATACTGCTTGTTACCCAGCCAAAATCGCTCACGGGCATATCCAAGCGTTGATTGATAGTGGTGTACCAATGATTTTCTATCCTGGTGTTGTATTTGAACGGGAAGAATCAAAAGAAGCTGATAACCATTTCAATTGTCCAATCGTCCAAAGTTATCCAGATGTTATTCGAAACAATGTTGATGATATTCGCGATGGAAAAGTGGATTATCGCAATCCTTATTTAAATCTTGGAAATGAAGCCTCTGTAGCGAAAGTATTAGGCCGTTGCTTCCAAGATCTAGGAATCACACAAAATGAAATTGATGACTCATTGCATCACGCTTACGAAGAGTTAGAAGCATTCAAACAAGATATTCGCCAAAAGGGTGAAGAAACGTTGTTGATGCTAAATCAAAAAAATGAACGAGGAATCGTTCTCTCGGGCCGTCCTTATCATTTGGATCCAGAGATCAATCACGGTATCGCAGAAGTGATTACGCAAGAAGGCTTCCATGTTTTGACTGAAGACAGTATTTCTCATTTAAGTGACGTAGGTAATTTACGTGTAGTCAATCAATGGGTCTACCATTCTCGTCTGTACGCAGCAGCACGAGTAGTCGCTAAAACAAAAAATCTTGAGTTGGTGCAATTGAATTCATTCGGTTGTGGTTTAGATGCTGTAACAACGGACCAAGTCGAAGAAATCATGGATCAATATGGAAAAATCTACACAGTTTTGAAAATCGATGAAGGATCTAATCTAGGTGCTATTCGAATTCGTTTACGTTCGTTAAAAGCAGCGGTCAATGAACGAGATAAATCTAATTATGAACCAGTCAAACGATTTGAAGAACCTGAAAAAATCGTCTTTACAAAAGAAATGCGTAAAAAGCATACCTTGTTGTTGCCAATGCTTAGTCCAATCCATCAATCAGGCTTGTTTGATATCGCTTTGGAAGCTTCGGGCTATAATGTGGTTTGTTTGCCAGCAATGGATCGTGAAGCTGTTAATGTCGGTTTGAAATATGTCAATAATGATTCGTGTTATCCAGCAATCATTTCAATTGGCCAATTAGTAGAAGCTTTGGAAAGTGGAAAATATGATTTAAACAATACAAGTGTCATGATGAGTCAAACTGGCGGGGGTTGTCGTGCGACAAACTACATCCCATTATTGAGAAAAGCTCTGAATGATGCCGGCTTCCCTCAAGTCCCCGTTGTTTCTGTTTCATTAGGTAATAAAGGGGTGGAAAGTAACCCAGGATTCAAATTTACGTTACCGATGTTAAAACGGATCGTTGTAGCGATTCTTTATGGAGATCTATTTGAGCGAGTGGTTTATCGGACACGTCCATATGAATTAGAAAAAGGCCAAATCGATGCTTTACATGAAGAATGGTTGAAAAAAGTCGAGAGTAACGTCCGTAATGGTTCTTTGACGATCTTTAATCGTAATATGAAAAAAATTGTTAAAGCATTTGATACTGTACCGATTTCAAATGAGATCAAGCCGAAAGTCGGTGTGGTGGGAGAAATCTTAGTCAAATATTCACCGACAGCCAATAATGATATTGTTCGTTTATTAGAAGAAGAAGGTGCTGAAGCAGTTGTACCTGATTTGATCGGTTTTATGAATTACTCGCTGTATAATCAGATTTGGAAATATGACAATATGGGGATGCCGAAGAAGAGTAAAAATCTTGCTGAAATGGCTATCAAGTTAATTGAAGTTGTCGAAAAACCAATGGATAAAGCCTTACGTGCTTCAGAACGTTTTACTGGAATCCACTCGATTTATCAATTGGCTGAAGATGCTAGTAAGATTCTTTCTATCGGAAATCATACAGGTGAAGGCTGGTTCTTAACCGGTGAAATGATTGATCTTTTGAAGACCGGTGTCAATAATATCGTCTGCATGCAGCCATTTGGGTGTCTACCAAACCACGTTGTCGGTAAAGGGGTAATTAAAGAATTACGTCACCAATACCCTAAATCCAATATTGCAGCAATCGATTACGATCCAGGTGTTTCCATCGTTAACCAATTGAATCGAATCCGTTTGATGATGGCAACAGCCAATAAACAACTAAAAGAAGAAGTTAAAAATTAAGCAAAAGAGTAGACCTGTCAAATAGGTCTACTCTTTTTAATTATTATGAATAATTACAGACAACACGGTTATTGTTGTGAATTAGGTATATACCAGTTATAATGAAACTAATAAATTAATGAGGTGATGAGACATGGCGAATCAAGTGCCTGTTTATATTCAAATACATGATCAATTGAAACATGAAATTGAAAATGGTCTATGGAAAGTGGGCGATCGCTTACCTTCTGAACGTGATTTATCAGTGAAATTTGGTGTGAGCCGGATGACATTGCGTCAAGCGGTCCAAACGTTATCTGATGAAGGAATCTTAGAACGGAAGATTGGCTCCGGAACGTACGTTGCAAGTGAAAAAGTTCAAGAAAAAATGAGCGGAACGACAAGTTTTACCGATATTATGGAGTCCTTGAATAAGGTGCCATCTAGTAAAACTATCTCTTTCTTTCATTCACGGGCTAGTTCAAGTGAAGCTGAAAAACTGGGTTTAGAAAAAGGAGACCAAGTTTTACGGATGGAACGGATTCGTTATGCGGATGATATACCAATTTGTTTTGAGGAAGCGAGTATTCCGGCTGAATTAGTCGAGGGATTCAGTAAAGAAGAAATTACGGAATCTTTCTATCATACTTTAAAAGAAAAAGGATTAGAAATCGGGCAAGCAAACCAAACCGTGACTGCTATTTTAGCTTCGGAACAAATCGCTGATTATTTAGCTGTCAAACGCGGTGATGCCATTTTACGTTTGCGCCAAATTTCTTATTTAGCGGATGGACGTCCATTCGAATATGTACGGACGCAATATGTTGGCAGTCGATTTGAATTTTATTTAGAAAAATAATCCAAGAAGTTAGTCTTCTTGGATTAATTGTTCAAAGTAGGTAACAGCTCCAGTCGTAAATTGAGCTTGTCCATTCAATAAATCAGTCACTTGGGATTCAAAGTTTGCGACTGAAGACTCATCTACCATACAAGTAGGCATTACTTGTTCAGTAAATTGAGTTTCTTTGACCGCAATTTTTTCCTGCGTAAGAAAATTCTCTAATTTTCCCCAGTTTTGATAGTCGATTTGAACGATGATTTCTTGTTGTAATCGTCCTTCAACGATCCCAACAGTCGAAATTGCTTGAGCTGTAGCTCCGGAATAAGCACGGATCAAACCGCCAGCGCCTAATTTCGTCCCGCCGAAATACCGAGTGACGACAGCGCAGACATTGATCAAGTCATTTTTTTTCAAAACTTCTAAGATAGGAACTCCGGCAGTTCCACTAGGTTCACCATCATCAGAAGAGCGTTGGATTTCATTGCGCTCACCTAGCACAAACGCACTACAGTTATGGTTGGCTTTCCAATGTTCCTTTTTGATTTGCTGGATGAATTCTTTGGCTTCTTCTTCAGAAGAGATGCGCTTTAAAAAACAGATAAATCGAGATTTTTTGATTTCGATCTCGTGTTGATAATCTTCTTTGATGGTTCGATAAGTTTGCAACATATTTTTGCCTCGCTTTGTTTGTGTCTCTTAATGATAGTATAGGAGAAAAGTAGGTGAGGTTTCAACTAAAGACTGCTTGTGTCTTGAAAGGAGAGGTGCAGAGATGACCCGGGCAAAAAAATACGATGGCATCACTCACTACTTGAAAATGAACAATGGTTCTCAAGTGACATTAACGTTCACTCAGTTTGATGAATTACTTTTTCCACGCAGTGGATTGCCGCAAACAGCACGACAAGATTTGGATTGGTGGGCCAATGATTATCGTCATCCAGAAAAAGGCGCTTACGGTTGGCTCAATGCAAACTATGAAGTAGTTCAGGTCAATTTAGCCAAAGAATATATCGTCTTCAATAAATTAGTGAAATCTAATTGGTTCTATAGCTAAGCTTCTCTAAGCTTAGCTATTTTTTTATCTCAATTGCAAATTTTCATCCTTATACCTTCTGCGTACCTTTAAAAAAAAGTCCGAAAGAAGATGATGAATATTTTAGGTCAGCGCTTATTACTGAATGAATGGCGATTGTTTTATCCTCAGATCGATTTAAAAGCAGCTAGAAGAGTACCGGCGATGATTGAAAGGGATGACCAATGGTTTTGCCAACGGTGTGGAAGTTTGTCAGTAGAAAAATTACCTGCTGATTTTTACTACTGTCCTTATTGCATCGATCTTGGTCGTATCAGCAGTCAAGAGTTTCTATATTATTTTTTGCCCAATAAACAAAATTCGCGTGAAGTGACGTTGGAGTGGTCAGGGAAACTATCTCCGGCTCAGGCCGAGATCTCAAAAAAATTAGTAGTTGATCAGCAACCTGCCAAGCGTTTTTTACTTTGGGCTGTGACCGGTGCTGGGAAAACAGAACTTTTATTTGCTTTGATAAAAAATACGTTGGAAAATGGTGAACGAATCGCAGTTGCTTCACCCCGTGTGGATGTCTGCAATGAAATTTATTTACGGTTTTGCCAAGCTTTTCCTAAAGAAGCCATCAATTTATTTCATGGTCAAACAAGAAAAGATCAAGGAGATTCATTTAGTGTTTGTACGATCCATCAATTATTTCGTTATTTTGCTTATTTTGATGTGATCATCATCGATGAAGTCGATGCCTTTCCGTATGCGGGCGATCCTTTCTTGGCGCAAGCAGTCAAGCGAGCATTGGCAGTTGATGGACGTTTAGTTTACTTGAGCGCAACCCCCTCTAAAGAAATCAAACAAGTAGTTGAACATTGCTACCATTTGCCGGCACGTTACCATCGTCGTCCATTGCCAGTGCCGAGATTGCTTTTTTCTTGGAATTTAGAACGTCAGCTGAAGGTAAATAAATTGCCTAAAAAAATTTTGGATAGACTCTTTTCATTGCTAGAAGAAACCAATCTATTATTGTTTTGTCCAAATATTTTTTTGATCGAACAACTTGGCAATTATTTAAAAACACTCATGTCGGAGGTTTCTTTGACAACTGTCTTTTCACAAGATCAAGAACGTTTAGTTAAAGTAGAGAATATGCGTAAAGGAAAGTATCAATTGTTATTAACGACCACGATTTTAGAAAGAGGAGTGACTTTTGAAAACATTTCGGTTGTGGTATTGCAAGCCTCACATCGGATTTTTACCAAAGCCGCACTGGTTCAAATTGCCGGGCGTGTGGATCGTAAAGGGGAAACGAGTTGTGGAGAAGTGGTATTCGTTACTAGTGAAATGACATATTCTATCAAACAAGCGATCAAAGAAATCAAGCAGAATAACCAGCGTGCACTAGCGGAGGGCTTAATCGATGCGTTGTAGTTGTTGCCAAACGATACTTATACGTAATTATACCTTGCGAGAAATTTTTATTACAGGCAGTTTTCGTTGTTTTCACTGTGAAAAATATTTCTCTAAAATCGATCCAGCTTCAGCATGCGCAGGGTGTGGGCGGCCAGATATTAGTGGACTTTGTCATGATTGTCAACAATGGGAAAAAGAAGTTGGATTTGTATTGAATAACAAAGCCTTGTTTTCTTATACTGAAGGCTTTAAAGAGTGGATTACTGCTTATAAATTTAAGGGGGATTATCGCTTGCGGGGAGCATTTGCTACAGAACTTCAACAAAGCTTAAAAGCTTATCGACAATACATTATTTGCCCGATGCCCCTTTCTGCTGAGCGCTTTTCTTCCAGGGGGTTCAATCAAGTCAGCGGCTGCTTAGCTATAACGGGCTGTTCGCATCAACTATTGTTAGGTCGTCAAGAAATGCCACCTCAATCAGAAAAAACACGAGTGGCGCGTTTAAATATGCCGCAAGTTTTTTATTTAATTCAACCAGCTGAAAAGATTAGAAATCAGAAAGTTTTATTAGTCGACGATGTTTACACGACTGGAAGAACATTGCTCCATGGAGCGGAATTACTTTATAAAAATGGAGCTAAAGTGGTGAATAGCTTGACTTTTGCGCGTTAAAGTGCGTTTTTTAAATTATGAAATTGATAGCGATTTACTTTGCAAACGGATTAGAATTCGATATAATGGTGTTAAGAAGAAGAGGTAAGAGTGGTCCTTCCTCCCATCTTCAGTTGGTAAGACGAAAGGGGCAATACGTATGTTTAGATATAATGTTCGTGGAGAAAACATCGAAGTTACAGAGGCTATCCGCAATTACGTTGAAAAGAAAGTAGGAAAGTTAGAACGCTACTTCACTGATGTTCCGGACGCAACTGCTTATGTTAATTTAAAAGTTTATACAGAAAAAACAGCTAAAGTAGAAGTAACGATTCCATTACCTTACTTAGTTCTACGTGCGGAAGAAACTTCACCAGATTTGTATGCAAGTATTGATTTGGTTGTGGATAAATTAGAACGTCAGATCCGCAAGTTCAAGACTAAAATTAATCGCAAAGCGCGCGAAACAGGTGTACCTGAGCGTGACGTTGAAGTATTAGTGAACGCAGAAGTAGAAGACACTGAAGAGTCTGAATTAGAAATCGTTCGTACAAAACGTTTGTCATTGAAACCAATGGGCAGCGAAGAAGCTGTTTTACAGATGAATATGCTAGGCCATAATTTCTTCATCTTTGAAGATGCAGAAACAAACGGTACAAGCATTGTCTATCGTCGTAAAGATGGAAAATACGGATTGATTGAGACTGATTAAAAATGTAACGCCTTAAAATTAAGGCATCTAATGAAAAGGAATGGCCGAAAAAAATCAGCCATTCCTTTTTTTGAGCAATTTTTTTGCTAAAAGAACGTTTTTAAGCCACAATTAATAATGAAACAAAGGTATATGTATTTGGTTGACACTTTCGAAAATTATTTGCAGAACATCGTGCTAAAAATGATCTAATCAAAGGAGGAAATTAAATGCGTGCAGTAACTTGGCAAGGAAAACAGAAAATGGAAGTTCGGAATGTAGCAGATCCAACGATTTTAGAACCAACAGATGCCATCATTCGGATCACAGCAACGGCGATTTGTGGTTCGGATCTACATCTATACCATCATGGCGGTGCAGTATTAGAAGAAGGCTATGTCGTGGGTCATGAGCCAATGGGTATCGTGGAAGAGGTAGGATCTCAAGTTACAACCTTGAAAAAAGGCGATCGAATCGTCATCCCTTTTAATATTGGTTGTGGACATTGTCATTTTTGTCAACACGAGATGGAAAGCCAATGCGATAATTCCAACCCCGATCAAATTTATGGCGGACTTTTTGGGTTTGGTAAATTGAACGGCAATCACTGGGGAGGTCAAGCCGAATTTTTAAGGGTTCCCTTTGCGGATTTTACTTCTTTTTTAGTACCAGATACAGAAATAGCAGATGAAAAGGTATTGTTTTTATCCGACATCTTACCGACAGCTTATTGGAGTGTTCAAAATGCAGGCGTCAAAAAAGACGATACGGTTATTGTTTTAGGTTCTGGGCCAGTTGGATTATTTGCTCAAAAATTTGCTGTGATGGCTGGAGCAAAACGTGTGATTGCGGTGGATCCGGTGACCCACCGGCTGGATAAAGCCCGTAGTTACAATCAAGTAGAAACCTTCCAATTAGATGATCTATCCACTAGTGGAGATGATTTATATGAACTAACTAAAGGTGGGGCAGATGTGATTATTGATTGCGTTGGGATGGATGGAATCGAACCGACCAAAGAAAAGGCCAAAAATTTAGTCAGTCTTCAAAGCGGTACGATTTCGCCAATTCAAATGGCAGCTAAAGCAGTCAAAAAATTTGGAACACTTCAAATCACTGGAGTGTATATGACACCGGCTTCATCTTATCCATTACAGGAATTCTTTATGCGAGATGTGACGGTGAAACATGGGCAAGCACCGGTAATTCATTTGATGCCTAAAATCTACGAAATGATCCAAAAAGGCGACATTGATCCAACGGCGATTATTACACATACGATGCCATTAGAAGAAGCAGCATCCGCGTATGATATTTTTGATAAAAAAGCCGATAAAAATATCAAAGTTGTTCTAAAACCATAAATTTTAGAGGAAGTAAGCCAAAGGTAGAAGCTACTTTTGGCTCACTTTCTTTTTTTATTTTCAATTGGAATAAAGTTTTAGAATATTTACTTTTTTTGAAAATAAAAAAGATGATAGAAAAGCTTTTAAAGCTAGCGAAAAGTATAAAAAACTTAATCATTCTATAAGTCGCAGTTTATTCGCTACCAAAAGTTTCTTTTCTTAAAGACTAATGATAAAATAGACTAGCGGGTTTCTATCATAAAATAGAAAATGAATTGACACAAAGGAGTAAGAAAAACGAATGGCGAACTTTCTAAGAAGAATGATTGAGAATGATAAAAAAGAATTAAAACGATTAAGCAGTATTGCTGATAAAATCGAAGAATTCTCTGGTGATATGGAAAAGCTAACCGATGAACAATTACGTGGGAAAACTGACGAGTTCAGAGGGCGCTATAAAGCTGGAGAAACATTAGATGAACTTTTACCTGAAGCGTTCGCAGTAGTTCGTGAAGCTGCACGACGTGTCTTAGGTTTATACCCATACCATGTACAATTGATGGGCGGGATCGTTTTGCATGATGGAAATATTCCTGAAATGAAAACTGGTGAAGGTAAAACCTTAACAGCAACGATGCCAGTTTATTTAAATGCTTTATCAGGCGAAGGTGTCCACGTTGTGACAGTGAATGAATACTTATCTACACGTGACTCAACCGAAATGGGCGAACTGTATAATTTCTTAGGCTTGAGCGTAGGTTTGAATATCAACTCTAAAACAGCGGATGAAAAACGTGAAGCTTATAATTGCGACATCACTTATAGCACGAACAATGAATTAGGATTTGATTACTTACGTGATAACATGGTAGTTTATCAAAGCCAAATGGTTCAACGACCATTGAACTATGCCATCGTCGATGAAGTGGATTCGATTCTGATCGATGAAGCTCGGACACCATTGATTATTTCTGGTGCAGCTGAAAAATCAACAGCGCTATACACCAGAACAGATAATTTTGTAAAACGTTTGAAAGAGGAAGATGATTTCAAAATCGATATCCAATCAAAAACGATTGGTTTGACAGAGCAAGGGATTGAAAAAGCTGAAGAAAATTTTGGTTTAGAGAATCTATATGATTTAGAAAATACAGCGTTGACACATCATTTGGATCAAGCCTTACGTGCGAACTTTATTATGATTCGTGACTTTGATTACGTTGTTCAAGAAGGTAAAGTCTTGATTGTTGACCAATTTACGGGACGTATCATGGATGGCCGTCGATATTCGGATGGACTGCACCAAGCGATCGAAGCCAAAGAAGGCGTCGAAATCGAAGACGAATCAAAAACAATGGCTACTATTACATTCCAAAACTATTTCCGGATGTATAAAAAATTATCTGGGATGACTGGTACAGCGAAAACTGAAGAAGAAGAATTCCGCGAAATCTATAATATTGAAGTTGTTCAAATCCCAACGAACCGTCCGATCTTGCGTGAAGATCATGCGGATCTATTGTATCCAACTCTAGAAAGTAAATTTAAAGCGGTAGTTCAAGATATCAAAGAACGTCATCGTAAAGGTCAACCAATCTTAGTTGGTACGGTTGCGGTAGAAACTTCAGAATTGCTTTCAAACTTATTGAATCAAGAAAAAGTGCCGCATGAAGTCTTAAATGCAAAAAATCACTTCAAAGAAGCAGAGATCATTATGAACGCCGGTCAAAAAGGCGCGGTTACGATCGCTACCAACATGGCTGGTCGAGGAACGGATATCAAATTAGGTCTTGGAGTTGTCGAAGTTGGCGGATTAGCTGTTATTGGTACTGAACGTCACGAATCGCGCCGGATCGATAATCAGTTACGTGGACGTGCCGGTCGTCAAGGCGATCCAGGAGTTTCTCAATTCTATCTATCATTGGAAGATGATTTGATGAAACGTTTTGGTTCAGAACGGATCAAAGCTTTCTTAGACCGAATGAAAGTGGAAGATGAAGATGCAGTGATCCAAAGTAAGATGTTGAGTCGTCAAGTAGAGTCTGCCCAAAAACGAGTAGAAGGTAATAACTACGATACGCGTAAAAATGTCTTGCAATATGATGATGTAATGCGTGAACAACGCGAGGTCATCTATAAACAACGTCAAGATGTCATCATGGGTGAAAAAGATTTATCACCGCAACTATTGAATATGGTTCGTCGTACGATTTCACGTGTGGTCGATAGTCATACTCAGTTAGATAAAGATAATTGGAATTTAGATGCCTTGGTTGATTTTGCCGGTTCAACATTAGTTCATGAAGAAAGTATTTCTAAAGCTGATTTTGAAGGTAAGACACCAGCAGAAATGAAAGAATACTTGTATGACCGTGCGAAAGAAGTATTCGATGCAAAAGTGGCCCAATTACAAAGTCCAGAACAATTATTGGAATTTGAAAAAGTTGTTATCTTACGTGTGGTAGATATGAAGTGGACGGATCACATCGATGCGATGGATCAATTACGTCAATCGGTTGGTTTGCGTGCATATGGACAAAACAATCCATTAGTTGAATATCAAACAGAAGGTTACAAGATGTTTGAAGATATGGTTGGTAGCATCGAATTTGAAGTAACACGTCTCTTTATGAAGGCTGAGATCCGCCAAAATGTTCAAAGAGAACAAGTTGCTCAAACACAAGAAGAACATCCAGTCGAAACAGATGGCGATCCCAAAAATTTGACTGAAACAAAATCAAAACCGGTTCATGTAGAAAAAGTTGGACGTAATGATCCATGTCCATGCGGAAGCGGTAAAAAATATAAAAATTGTCATGGTAAAGGCTTGTAATCGGCCAATCAATCGATGATTATTTAAGACGGGACATAGTTGCTATGTCTCGTCTTTTGCCAATTATTTATCAGAGAGATGAATTAAACTACAATAATTTCTTAAACTTGGAACAGTTTACTGACTATCAGTAGTAATAATTTTCTGGGATAGTATAATAAAAAAGGCAATTAGTCGAAAGTTTAGCAGATAAAATCAGTTAATAAAGTAATGTTGAGTTATCCGAATGAGTGATCAGTCGGTAGAAAGAAGGAATAAATTTGGAAAATGCAGAAATACGAAATTTATTAGATAAGATGCAAGAGCAAGTCACTAGTTTCAGGGGGTCTCTTTGACCTTGAACAGCTAGAAGAAGATATCGCAGAAGCTGAAAATCAAATGAGTGCGCCTGATTTTTGGGACGACACTGAAAAAGCCCAAGCTTTGATCAACCAAAATAATGTAGCGAAAGACACTTATGATCAATTTCAAGCTATTGCTAATGAGACCGAAGAATTAAATGTAATGTGGGAAATGCAGCAGGAAGATTTTGATGAAGAATTGCAAGTTGAACTCGAAGAACGCTTGAAGAAGCTACAAGAAAAAGTTTCCGCTTTTGAATTGTCTTTATTATTAGACGGACCATATGACAAAAATAATGCAATCATCGAATTGCATCCAGGTGCAGGCGGAACGGAATCACAAGACTGGGGCTCGATGCTGTTACGAATGTATACACGTTGGTCAGAGCAACATGGTTTTTCGGTTGAGACACTTGATTATCAATCTGGTGACGAAGCGGGAATCAAAAGCGTGACCTTGATGATCAAAGGACTTAATGCTTATGGCTATTTAAAATCTGAAAAAGGTGTTCATCGTTTAGTCCGAATTTCTCCTTTTGATTCAGCGAGCCGTCGTCATACGTCATTTTGTTCCGTTGATGTTATGCCGGAATTAGACGATACGATCGAGGTGGACGTAAATCCAGATGATTTAAAAGTCGATGTTTATCGGGCAAGTGGTGCTGGTGGACAGCATATCAACAAGACTTCTTCTGCTGTAAGGATCACTCATTTACCGACAGGAACCGTTGTCGCAAGTCAAGCACAGCGTTCGCAATTTCATAACCGGGAAACAGCAATGCAGATGTTGAAAGCAAAACTATATCAATTAGAAATCGAGAAAAAAGAGCAAGAGGCTGCCGCTCTTCGTGGTGAGCAAAAAGAAATTGGCTGGGGTTCGCAAATTCGTTCCTATGTTTTCCACCCATATTCAATGGTAAAAGATCATCGGACGGATTATGAGACGGGGAACGTCCAAGCTGTAATGGATGGAGATTTGGATCCGTTTATCGATGCGTACTTAAAATGGCGTTTGGGTCAGCAAGCCTAAACTAAATTGAAATCAAATTGTAAAGTTGTGAAAGCCAGTTGCAATGTTGACGTGCTATAATAACAAAGAATTTAAAGGATTTGGAGAGATAAAGCATGATTGAAATGCAGGATGTAACAAAAAAATATCCTAACAAGACAACTGCGGTTCGTGGGATTTCTGTCCACATAAGCCAAGGCGAATTTGTCTATGTTGTTGGTCCCTCTGGAAGTGGTAAATCTACTTTCATTAAGTTAATGTATCGCGAAGAAAAAGCGACTTCTGGTCAAAAGCTTGAAGTTGCACGTCATGATTTGTTGAAAATCAAAAATAAAGATGTTCCTTATTTACGCCGTGACGTCGGTGTTGTATTCCAAGATTTCAAATTATTACCACGAAAAACCGTTTATGAAAACATTGCTTATGCGATGCAAGTAATCGGGCGTAAACCACGTGAAATCAAAAAACGAGTCATGGAAGTTTTGGACCTTGTTGGTCTGAAACATAAAGTTCGTGTCTTTCCAAGTGAATTATCTGGTGGGGAACAACAACGTGTATCGATTGCTCGTGCCATCGTAAATACACCAAAAGTTCTAATCGCAGATGAACCTACAGGTAACTTGGATCCGGAAACTTCTTGGGAAATCATGCATTTGTTAGAACGCATCAACAACCAAGGAACAACTGTCGTAATGGCCACTCATAATAAAACGATCGTTGATACGATGCGTCATCGCTTGATCGCGATTGAAAATGGGTTGATCGTACGAGATGAAGCGGAAGGAGAATACGAGTTTGATGATTAGAAATTTCTTCCGGCACTTGTTGGAAAGTATCAAGAGTGTGAAACGTAATGGCTGGATGACGTTGGCTTCTGTCAGTGCGGTAACAATCACATTGACACTCGCTGGGATCTTCTTAGCAGTGATCATGAATGCAACAAAATTAGCCCAAGATGTTGAAGGCAATGTTGAAGTGACTGTTTTTGTTGATATTGGTACAAAGGAAAAAGAATTAAAAACACTAAAAACAGAATTACAAGATATCAACCATGTGGACAAAGTAACTTTTTCAAGTAAAGCAGATCAATTGAAAAAATTACAAGAACAAATGGGCGATGCCTGGGATTTATTTGAAGGGGACAGCAACCCGCTTTACGATGTGTACGTCGTTGAATCTACAGATGCTCAATACATTCGTTCAATCACTAATGAAGCTAGTCAAATGACCAATGTTTTTCGAGCGAATTATGGCGGTAATTCTGCCGACCGCATCATTCAAATGGCTAAATTCGTTCGTACTTGGGGCTTAGCTGCGGCTGCTTTGTTAGTATTCGTCGCTATCTTCTTGATTTCAAATACGATTCGAATCACGATCCTTTCAAGAAAAACAGAAATCCAAATCATGCGACTTGTGGGAGCGAAAAATGGTTATATTCGTTGGCCATTCTTCCTAGAAGGTGGTTGGATCGGTTTGATCGGCTCAATCGTTCCAATTCTGATCTTAACCTATGGGTACCAACAAGTTTATGGTCTTGCAGCACCGTATCTATTGCAATCTAATTTAGCTTTATTGCGTCCAAATCAAGTTGTTTGGATCTTAGATATTGTTATGGCAGTCGGCGGCTATTTGATTGGTTCATTAGGCTCAGTTATTTCAATGCGTCGTTTCTTAAAAATATAATAAAAAACTTCTTCGGATTTTTTCGAAGAAGTTTTTTTAGTGCTTATACTTGTCTTTTTTAATCAAAAGCATTAGGATAATAATCAAATAAATATAAACGCTACCGAGCAAGGGAGCCAATTTCGTAGGTCTTTGAAGAAATTGGTCTCCCTTTTTTTGTTCTTTGGCGAAAAGGAGAATGAATTATGGCATGGGTATCTTTGATTGCAGCAGGATTTTTTGAAATGTTTTGGGCAACGACAATGAAATTGAGTGAAGGCTTCAGTAAATTAAATTATTCCCTTCTGACAGTAGTCGGAATGATCGCTAGTTTTTATTTCTTAGCAAAAGCATTGCATTCGTTACCGATGAGTTTGGCCTATCCGGTTTGGACAGGTATTGGAGCAGTGGGTTCAATTTTGATTGGTGTCTTATTATTTAAAGACCGATTATCGGTAGTAACGCTCTTTTTTGTCATTTTATTAATCATTGGAATTATCGGAATCAAATTTACGAGCGGACATTAAGGTAGTAATAAGCTACAATGAATCATAAGAATAATTTTGAAAAGGTGTGAAGTAAAAAATGATCAAATCAACGAATGAATTGACCCCACAAGAATTAATCACGATTTTTCAAGCGCGGACGGCTGTTTTTGTAGTCGAACAAGAATGTCCTTATCAAGAAGTCGATGAAGCTGATCGTGAAGCGATTCATGTTTGCTTAGAAGAAAAAGGAAAACTAGCTGCTTATGCACGCATATTGGCAGAACCAGAGGCCATTCATTTTGGACGTGTTTTAGTTTTGAAAGAGTTTCGCGGAAAACAACTAGGCAAAAAAATTGTTTCTGAGACACTGGCTGAGATCGAACGTCGATATCCAAAACGTCCAATCATTATCTCGGCGCAAGCTCATTTAACCAAATTTTATGGGGCATTTGGTTTTCTAACTACTTCAGATGTCTATTTAGAAGATGATATTCCTCATGTGGATATGCGCTTACAAAAATAAAGCAGAAGTCGCTTGTTTACAATCGACTTTTTCTCAGCTATTCTTTAGTTGAAGGAGTTGTAAGGTATGTCGTTTTTGGCAGAACACTTAGGGTTAGTTTTTGTCATTATCAATACATTTTTATCAGTTATTATTGTCTTTCGAGAACGAAAAGACACGGTCAATACATGGGCCTGGCTATTAGTTTTGACGTTTATCCCAGTAGTAGGTTTTATCCTGTACATCTTTTTAGGACGCGGGATCTCTAAAGAACGAATTTTTGATTTGAAGATGCAAACAAAAATCGGGATGAACGTAGAGGTCCAACGGCAGCAACGCGCACTCGCACGAAGACTTTTCCCAAAACCACCGACCAATCAGGTCGATCCCCGTCAACTGATTTATATGTTGACGATGTTTGAAAGTTCACTATACACGACCAATAATGAAGTAAAATTATATTCTGATGGGCGTGAAAAATTTGATGCATTATTAACCGATATTCGTGAAGCACAGTACCATATTCATATGGAATATTATATTTATCGAGCGGATAATTTAGGTCATGAAGTACGTGATGCATTGATTGCAGCAGCGAAGCGCGGAGTAAAGGTCCGTCTGCTTTTGGATGCATGGGGTTCCACACAAGCCAATCGACACTTTTTTGCACCATTGACGGCAGTTGGTGGCGAAGTAGAATTCTTCTTTCCGCTATTTTTACCTTACATAAATCCACGAATGAATTATCGTAATCATCGGAAAATCGTAGTTATCGACGGTGAGATCGGCTACACTGGTGGCTTTAATGTCGGAGATGAATATTTAGGATTGGTCGAAAAATTTGGCTATTGGCGGGACAACCATCTGCGAATCAGAGGGCATGCCGTTTATACATTACAAAATCGTTTTTTGATGGATTGGAATTCTCAACAAAAGAATGATATAGCTTTTCAATCCGATTATTTTCCTGATTTCTCTTCAGATGGTAAATTAGCCTTACAGATCGTTAGCAGTGGGCCAGATAGCGAACACGAACAAATCAAATTGACCTATTTAAAAATGATCAATTTAGCTAAAAAAGAAATTTTGATTCAAACGCCTTACTACATTCCTGACGCTTCGATTCATGAAGCGTTAAAATTAGCTTTATTGTCTGGCGTAGATGTCCGGATACAGATTCCGAACAAACCGGATCACCCGCTGGTTTATTGGGCGACGTATTCATTTTCAGCAGAATTACTGGAGTATGGAGCTATTATAGAAACGTATGAAAATGGTTTTATTCACGCTAAAACGATGATCATTGATTCTGGAATCGCATCTGTTGGCTCGGCAAATATCGATGTCCGCTCTTTTAAACTTGATTTTGAAGTCAATACGCTGATTTACGATGAAGTCTTTGCCACCGAACTACGGACAGATTTCTATGGTGATTCTCTCAAATCAGAAATATTGACTCAAGAAAAATATGATCAGCGAGGCCTTGTTATCAAGTTTAAAGAGGGAATTGCCCGTTTGGTTTCGCCGCTCTTATAAAAATTATTTGCGCTTTCATGGTTTGATAGGATAAAATAGACTAGCTTGTTTAAAAAGATAACTATAATTAAGGAGATTTCTCATGAAGAAATGGTTAATTCCCCTGTTTGGAATACTTTTACTTTTGTCTGGTTGTTCAAAATGGATCGATCGAGGCGAATCAATCACAGCAGTAGGTTCTTCGGCATTGCAACCTTTAGTTGAAACGGTAGCAGAAGAATATCAAAACAAAAACCCTGGCCGTTTTATTAATGTTCAAGGGGGCGGAAGCGGGACTGGTTTGAGTCAAGTACAGTCTGGTGCGGTAGATATTGGTAATTCAGATTTATTTGCTGAGGAAAAAAATGGGATCGATGCTAACAAACTAGTCGATCATAAAGTAGCCGTAGTTGGAATTACTCCAATTGTTAACAAAGGTGTAGGCATTACTAATATTTCCTTAGACGACCTACGCAAAGTTTTTTTAGGTGAAATCAAAAATTGGAAAGAGCTTGGTGGTAAAGATCAAGACATCGTTATTTTGAATCGTGCGACTGGTAGTGGAACGCGTTCAACTTTTGAACAATGGGTTTTAGATGGTAAAACAGCCGTCCGTGCACAAGAACAAGATTCTAGTGGGATGGTTCGCCAAATTGTTTCTGATACGCCAGGAGCAATCAGTTATACAGCGTTCTCTTATGTTACAAAAGACGTTCAAACATTAAGTATTGATAATATTGAACCTACGGATGAAAATGTTACGACTAACAAATGGAAGATTTGGGCATATGAACATATGTATACAAAAGGTCAACCGACTGAATTAGTCAAAGATTTTCTTGATTACATGCTTTCAACAGAAGTCCAAGGAAAAGTAGTCCCTCAATTAGGATATATTCCGATCTCAGATATGAAAGTTGAACGCGATTGGCAAGGAAATGAAATAAACGAATAAAAAGCACAGATTTTTTTCTGTGCTTTTTATTTTTTTTCAATAATTGATAGATATATATTTCTGCTTATTTTTCCCGAGTAAGCAGTTCAGTTGCAGAGAGCCTTCTCTGTGGTTTACACTTTCTTTACAATTGTCATGGAAGCGTTACAGTAGGTTAAAGAGAAATTGATTTTCAACAGGTAAAATGGTTTTGTTGGTTTGTAAAAACCGAGTAGACAAGTTTGAAAGAATCAGGAGGATTAGGCCTTGAATAATGAAGATGTAAAAAAAGCACTGACAACAAAATCAAAGCGCGCCCGAATCGAACAACGTGGCCGTTTTATCAGTTTTATTTGTATCGCACTGATCGTACTTGTGGTAGGAGCGATTTTCTATTTTGTAGCTAGTAAAGGGTTATCGACCTTTTTTGTAGATAAAATCAATGTATTCGACTTTTTATTTGGTACAGTTTGGAATCCAAGTGCAACCGGACCAGATGGAAAACCTATGGTCGGTGCGTTGCCGATGATTTTAGGCTCATTTATGGTGACTTTTTTATCAGCGATCGTAGCTACACCGTTTGCGATTGGAGCAGCAGTCTTTATGACAGAGATCTCGCCCACTAAAGGGCAAAAATTCTTACAACCAGTTATTGAATTGCTTGTTGGGATTCCTTCAGTCGTCTACGGCTTTATCGGTTTGTCTGTCATCGTGCCTTTTATTCGTTCAGTCTTTGGCGGAACAGGATTTGGTATTTTATCAGGAACATTCGTATTATTTGTTATGATTTTACCCACAGTTACGACGATGACTGTCGATACATTAAAGTCAGTACCGCGTCATTATCGTGAAGCTTCTCTCGCATTAGGGGGGACGCGCTGGCAAACGATTTACAAAGTAGTATTGCGAGCGGCTGTACCGGGAATTTTGACAGCAGTCGTCTTTGGGATGGCTCGGGCTTTTGGTGAAGCATTAGCGATTCAAATGGTGATCGGAAATGCTGCGTTGATGCCGACGGGCTTAACCACACCAGCATCGACATTGACGTCGATTTTAACGATGGGTATCGGGAATACGATCATGGGAACAGTTGAAAATAATGTTTTATGGTCATTGGCTTTGATCTTATTATTTATGTCTTTAGTATTCAATATCGTGATTCGCTACATCGGAAAGAAAGGGGAGATAACACATGGATAAAGCAAAACGCGCAGACAAAATCGCTACGGCTGTCCTATATGCTGTCTCTGGTTTGATCGTAGCGATTTTAGCTTTCCTATTATTGTATATTTTGATTCGCGGATTGCCCCATGTTTCATGGAAGTTTTTGACATCAACGTCTAAAGCATATCAAGAAGGCGGCGGAATCGGGATTCAATTATTCAATTCGATTTATCTATTGTTTATTACGATGCTGATCAGTCTACCGATTTCACTAGGTGCGGGGATTTACTTATCGGAATATGCCAAGAAAAATTGGGTCACTGGTTTAATCCGTACGTCGATCGAAATCTTAAGTTCATTGCCATCAGTAGTAGTTGGTTTGTTCGGTTTCTTGATTTTTGTTATCCAGTTTGGTTATGGTTTCTCGATTCTTTCAGGGGCATTAGCACTGACACTCTTTAATTTGCCGCTTTTAACTAGAAATATTGAAGAATCGTTAAAAGCGATTCATTATACACAGCGGGAAGCTGGTTTAGCTTTAGGACTTTCACGTTGGGAAACAGTTACCAAAATTGTTGTACCTGACGCGTTACCGGGAATTTTGACGGGTGTCATTTTAAGCTCAGGGCGTATCTTTGGTGAAGCTGCTGCCTTGATCTATACAGCTGGACAAAGTGCACCAGCTTTAGATTTTACTAACTTAAATCCTTTAAGTGTTTCAAGTCCGTTGAGTATTTTCCGTCAGGCGGAAACATTAGCAGTTCATATTTGGAAAATCAATACAGAAGGAACGATGCCAGATGGAAATGCCGTCTCTGCAGGTGCTTCTGCTGTCTTGATTTTAGCAGTCTTACTCTTTAACTTCGGCGCACGTGCTATCGGCAAACGTCTCCACAGAAGAATGACATCTGCTTGATTTTTCAAATAATTCACGTTGAAAAATTATTGGCTGAAAGTAAGATATAGTAAAATTCACGGTAGCTAATGAGCTATTTGAAAATCAAAGAATAAAATGATTACTCTGAGCAAGGAGAAATTCGATGAAAGAATATAATTGGGAGGAACGCAACATCATTAGAATGCCTGGTGAAATTGCGTTGCACACAGAAGATTTACACGTGTATTATGGCAGCAACGAAGCCATCAAAGGTGTTGATCTAGAATTTGAAAAAAATAAAATCACTGCCTTGATCGGTCCTTCAGGCTGTGGGAAATCGACGTATTTACGTTCGTTAAATCGAATGAACGATGGTATTGCTAGCGCAAGTGTGACCGGAAAAATTGTCTATAAAGATGTCGATGTCAATGCATCAAACGTTGATGTTTATGAAATGCGTAAACGTATCGGAATGGTTTTCCAACGGCCAAATCCATTTAGTAAATCGATTCGTGAAAATATTACGTTTGCTTTGAAGCAGCATGGATTAAAAGATAAAAAACAATTAGATGAAATCGTAGAAACAAGTTTGAAGCAAGCCGCTTTATGGGATCAAGTAAAAGATAATTTAGATAAAAGTGCTTTGGCGCTTTCTGGTGGACAACAACAACGTTTATGCATCGCTCGTGCGATAGCCATGAAACCAGATATTTTATTATTAGATGAGCCTGCAAGTGCCTTAGATCCGATTTCTACTGGGACAGTGGAAGAAACATTGATCAAATTAAAAGAAGACTATACGATCATCATCGTGACTCATAACATGCAACAAGCAGCACGGATCAGTGATTACACCGCCTTTTTCTATTTAGGAAATGTAATCGAGTATGATGAAACAGCAAAAATCTTCACTCGACCTAAGATTCAAGCGACAGAAGATTATGTATCAGGACATTTTGGTTAAGAGACGGAGGAAATTGAATGTCGAAGATTATTACTTCAAAAGACCTTCATTTATACTATGGTAAAAAAGAAGCGTTAAAAGGCATCGATATGGAAATCGAAAAAGGTGAAATCACTGCAATGATCGGACCTTCCGGTTGTGGTAAGTCTACTTACTTACGTTCCTTGAATCGAATGAATGATTTGATTCCTGGTGTGACCATCACTGGCAGCGTGATGTATAAGGGAAAAGATATCTATAGCCCCAAAACAGATACAGTAGAACTACGCAAAGAAATTGGGATGGTTTTTCAACAACCCAATCCATTTCCATTTTCTATTTACGAGAATGTTATCTATGGGTTAAAATTAAAAGGCGAAAAAGACAAAAATAAATTGGATCAAGTAGTCGAAGAGAGTCTGAAAGCCGCTTCTGTGTGGAATGATGTGAAGGATAAATTACATGAAAGTGCATTATCATTATCTGGCGGACAACAACAACGGGTGTGTATCGCACGGGTACTAGCCGTCAATCCAGAAGTGATTTTAATGGATGAGCCAACGAGTGCGTTGGATCCTGTTTCAACTGGTAAAATCGAAAACATGTTACTAGAATTGAAAGAAAATTATACGATCATCATTGTAACACATAATATGTCGCAAGCTTCTCGTATTTCTGATCGTACGGCTTTCTTTTTACAAGGCGAGTTGATTGAGTTCGATAAAACGAAGAAAATTTTCTTAGACCCGGCAAAACAAGAAACAGAAGATTATATTTCAGGCAAATTTGGCTAGTATTTATTTTTAGCTAGAACCTTAGACAGGTGAAAATAATTCGTTTAACAATATACTGAAGGAGGGCAACGATGTTACGTACACAATTTGAAGAAGATTTATTGAATCTTCACAATCAGTTCTACGAAATGGGTATGATGGTTTCTAGCGCTGTGCATAAATCTGTTCGTTCATATATCGATCACGATAAGAAATTAGCACAAGAGGTCATCGATCACGATATTGAAATCAACAATATGGAAGTTAAATTAGAGAAAAAAAGCTTTGAGATGATTGCATTACAACAACCCGTAACGACGGATTTACGAACGATCATTACAATCATGAAAGCCAGCTCTGATTTGGAACGTATGGGAGATCATGCAGTTTCAGTCGCTAAATCAACGATTCGGTTAAAAGGTTTGCCACGTATTTTAGAAGTTGAAAAAGAAATCAACGAGATGTCTAACTATGTGAAGAAAATGGTCGATAATGTTTTAGTCGCTTATGTTAAAACTGATCAAAAAGATGCTCGAATGATCGCCCAAATGGACGAACGAGTGAACGATTATTTCCAAAAAATCTATGACATGACTACAAATACGATGGAAAAAGAATCGGATACGATCATCAGTGGGACTGATTATCTACATGTAGCAGGTTATTTAGAGCGTGTAGGAGACTATGTGACCAATATCTGTGAATGGATCGTTTATCTAGCAACAGGAAAAATCACTGAATTAAACAGTAATCATAACGAGAATTTTTAAGTTTAAAAAGATAGGGAAATTTCCTATCTTTTTTTTATACTTATTTAGCTATTTAGGAAGTCGGATAAAAAGATGGGTCTTTAGTCCTATGACAAACAACTAAAAAGAAGGCATAATATGTAATGTAAACAACAGTAATGTATTTGCTTTTTGAAGGAGGCAATTTCTATGAATGAAAGACAACGAATTTTAGAATTAGTTAAAAAAGGAATCTTATCAACTGAAGAAGGTTTAGATTTATTAGAAAGTATGGCCAAGGCAAAGGATGAAGCGCAGATCAAACAAGCCGCAGATAAAGTGGATTCTTATCACCGTGACCAAACGAGCAATGAAACAGAAGAAGACCAGCAATCAGCTTCTCGTTCTGACGAACAGGACTTGGAAGATTTAGAAGCTTACTTTGATGATTTAGCAACAGAAGCTAATCAATTGTCTGCTCATCTTGATGAAATCAATCAACAAAAGAAAGAATTACAAGCAGCACTTCATGAAAAAGAAGAAGTATTGATGGAATTAGATACTAAAGAAGAACTTGATACCTTATCTGAAGAAGATGAAAGTATCCGCAAAAGCGTAGCTGAAGAAGTGAATGAATTAAAAGCACAAATCGCTGAATTAAAAGCAAATGCGGATGATCAAGAAGAACAATTGAAAAATGTTCAAGACAACCAAAGTAATACTCGCAAGGAACGAGCTCGTGCCCGTTTTGATATTCCAGATGACTTAAAAGATCAAGCTAGTGAAACATTCAATCAAATGAGTGAAAAATTGGGCGAAGCTGGAATTCAATTAGGTCGTTTGATGAAAAAAACATTCAAGACTGTTTCTGAGACTGTCGAAGAAAATGTTGACTGGAAAGATTTCAATCTAAAAGTTCCCGGTTTAGTTACGTCTAAGTTTGAACATCAATTTTTATATACGGATGTCGAACCAACATTGTTGGATATCAAGTTAGCAAACGGAAAAGTAACTTTGAAATCTTGGGACGATGAAGCTATCAAAGTCGATGCCAAAGTAAAACTTTATGGTAAAATGAGTGAAGCAAGTCCTTTACAATCATTGATGGAACGTAGTCAGATCGAAGTGAACGATGAACATATTTCATTCCAAATCCCTAATAAACGTGTCCAAGCAGATCTAGTTTTCTATTTACCAAAACGCACTTATGATCACGTAGCAGTTAAGTTATTGAATGGTGATTTGATCGTTGAAGAATTAGATGCTAAAGATGTATATGCTAAATCAACGAATGGCCATATCGATTTTGAAAAAGTCAATGCAACGATGGTAGAAATCCAAGGTGTGAATGGAAATATCGAGATTGATAAAGGTGAGATTTTAGACTCGATCATTGAAACCGTAAATGGAACGATCTCAACAAAAGCTGCTATTCAAAATTATGGGATCTCATTGGTTAATGGCGATATCAAAGTAACAGCAGGACATTCGAACGTGCAAAAAATCAAAGCAAGTTCGGTCAATGGAAATGTAAAAGTATCTGTGAATAAAGAAATCGGATTAGAAGGTGTAGCCAAGACAAGTCTAGGCAGCATCAATGATCGCTTATCAGATTACGAAGTTGTACGTGAGAAAAAGGAAAAAACCAATCGTTTATTGCAATTTCGTCGAGTAGCTGATGAAATGGCTAAGTTGGATCTCTCAACAACAACAGGTAGTATATTCTTGAAAGATTTCGATAAATAAGAAATAATAAGGAAGGAAGATTCATATGCAAAAAAGATTACAAAAGTCACGATCAAATGTGGTATTAACTGGGACTCTAGCTGGTATCGCTGAATTCTTCGGAATTGATCCTACTATCGTGCGAGTGATTTATGTTTTCTTGAGTTTTGGTTTGATCGGCGCACCGGTCATCTTATATATCTTGTTGGCACTTTTGATTCCAGCAGGCTCAAGAAAAAGTGATTCTTATGGACACAATAATCCCTATTATGGGAACAATAATTACAATAAGTTTGAAAAAAAATCGTCTACTCAACGCAAGAAAGCGGAGAAAATCGACGATGATGACTGGAGCGACTTTTAATGACTTACCTACAGCGCTTAATAGCTAATACATTGATTTTTATATCACTGTCCGTACTCTTTCCACAACAAGTTTTTGTAGAGAGTTTAACAATAGCTATTGCCGCAAGCTTTGTTCTATCCTTACTAAATACGCTAGTCAAGCCAATTTTAACATTGCTTTCGCTACCGTTGAATATTTTAACGTTTGGATTGTTCAGCTTTGTGATCAGCGCTGGTATGTTGCAATTGACTTCCCACTTATTAGGAAATTATCGTTTTGGTTTCTCAAGTTTTGGTGTCTCGATCTTAGTTTCGATCGTTATGGCGATCATCAATGGAATCGTCTCTGAACATAATATGGATAAATATACGGATGGACATTAAGTCTGTCCGTTTTTTATTTTAGTGATTGCCGGCGTCCAATTTATAGAGCGCTTTTTTTATTGTCTCAGATGATGCCATCCACCTAGTCACTCTCTTGATAAAATGATAAAATAGAGCGGTAGTGTAGAAAAGAGGGATAATATGGCTGAAACAGTAAAAGTAAAAGAACTTGTTGAAAAACTTTCGTTGGAAGTAGTAACTGGTGATGAAGAAAGCTTGGAACGAGTGATCACCACGGGTGATATCTCACGTCCCGGACTAGAATTGACTGGTTATTTCAATTATTATTCCCACGATCGTTTACAACTTTTTGGAAATAAAGAAATCACATTTGCCGAGCGAATGATTCCTGAAGAACGATTAATGGTATTGCGTCGGATGTGTAGTGATGATACACCTGCCTTTATCATTTCTCGTGGATTGACACCACCTAAAGAAATGATCCAAGCAGCGAGTGAAAGAAATATTCCAGTCTTAAGTTCACCGATTTCAACATCGCGTCTACTCGGTGAAATCTCAAGTTTCTTAAATGGCGGCTTGGCACCACGGACAAGTGTCCACGGTGTGTTGGTCGATGTTTATGGCTTAGGAGTTTTGATCCAAGGGGATAGCGGCATCGGGAAAAGTGAAACAGCTTTAGAATTAGTGAAACGAGGCCATCGTCTGATTGCCGATGATCGAGTGGACGTTTATCAACAAGATGAATTGACGCTTGTGGGTGAACCACCAAGGATTTTACAACATCTGATCGAGATTCGAGGAATCGGAATCATCGATGTTATGAACTTATTCGGTGCGAGTGCCGTTCGCGGATCAATGCCGGTCCAACTAGTCGTGTACTTAGAAAATTGGTCGAAAGATAAAAAGTATGACCGTCTAGGTAGTGGAAATACGGAAGTGGAAATTGCTGAAGTCAAAGTCCCACAAGTTAAAATTCCAGTAAAAACTGGGCGAAATGTGGCGATCATTATTGAAGTAGCTGCAATGAATTTCCGAGCACGTACGATGGGATATGACGCAACTAAGACCTTTGAAAACCGTTTGACCCAATTAATCGAAGAAAACTCAGGGCAGTAAAATGGCTGGGCAAGTAAATCGCGTAGCATTTGAATTGTTTGGTCTTCAAATCTATTGGTACGCGATCATTATTGTTTCAGGTATTGCCTTAGCATTGTGGCTAGCAAGCCGTGAAGCAGTCAGAGTCGGATTAAAAGAAGACGATATGACGAATTTTATTTTATGGGGATTACCGATCGCGATCATTGGTGCCCGCCTATATTATATTTTATTTGATCTAGGCCCGTACCTTGCTGATCCGATTCAAATATTCAATATTCGAAGTGGCGGCTTAGCGATTTATGGCGGTTTGATCGCCGCAATTATTGTGCTGATCATTTATACTCGCCATCATTTTATTGATCCATGGCTCTTTCTTGATGTTGTAGCTCCTAGCGTGATTATCGCTCAGGCAATCGGCCGTTGGGGAAATTTTATGAATCATGAAGCTCATGGTGGGGCTACTACTCGCCAATTTTTAGAAAGTCTTCATTTGCCACAATTTATCATCAATAATATGTATATCGATGGTGCTTATCGCCAACCGACATTCTTATATGAATCACTGTGGAGTTTATTGGGATTCATCGTCATTATTGTATTACGAAAAAAAATGTCCTTGAAACGCGGCGAAATCTTTTTGACCTATGTCACGTGGTATAGTTTCGGTCGTTTCTTTATTGAAGGAATGCGGACAGATAGCCTCTATTTATTTGGCGGTATCCGTGTGTCGCAAATGTTATCATTGATTCTTTTTGTAGGCGCCATCATCTTATTGGTCTATCGCCGCAAAAGGTTAGTGAATATCAAGCCTTATGAGCGGGATAAAGGAACTAATCAGGCTTTAATTTAAGACAAATATAATGTTATTTATGCTATGATATTAGAAAAGAAAATCAACACAGGGAATCATTATGCTCGTCTCATTTTTAATGGACACATCCCTTAATAGAAACTAGGAGGAAGTCTCTGTGAAACAAAAAGTTGCAGTTTTAGGACCAGGATCTTGGGGAACCGCGTTAGCGCAAGTTCTTGCTGAAAATGGTCATGAAGTAAGACTCTGGGGAAATAACGTAGCGCAAATCAATGAAATCAACACGTATCATACAAATCGTCATTATCTGCCAGATTTAAAAATTCCAGCCACGATTAAAGGTGAAACAGAACTAAAAGCTGCTGTGAAAGATGTTGATGCGGTACTATTTGTTGTTCCAACAAAAGCGATTCGTTCAGTTGCACAAGAGTTTTCTCGTGTGGCAGAAAATCAACCAGTGATCATCCATGCTAGTAAAGGATTAGAACAAGGTTCTCACAAACGTATTTCTGAAGTTTTAACCGAAGAAATTGCTGAAGAACATCGCAAAGGTGTAGTTGTTCTTTCTGGACCAAGCCATGCGGAAGAAGTAGCAGTTCATGATATTACAACGATCACTGCTGCTTGTGGAGATAAAAAATTAGCAGAGTATGTTCAAAAATTATTCATGAATGATTATTTTCGGATTTATACCAATCCGGATGTGATCGGGGTAGAAACTGGTGCGGCATTAAAAAATATTATTGCTTTAGGTGCAGGTGCATTACATGGTCTTTCTTACGGCGATGATGCTAAAGCAGCCATTATGACCCGTGGTTTGGCAGAAATCAGCCGTTTAGGTGTTGCAATGGGTGCCAACCCATTAACGTTTATCGGCTTAAGTGGTGTAGGTGATTTGATCGTAACTTGTACATCTGTTCATTCACGAAACTGGCGCGCTGGTAATTTATTAGGCAAAGGCCATAAATTAGATGAAGTATTAGAAAATATGGGGATGATCGTAGAAGGTGTTTCAACAACAAAAGCGGCGAAAGAATTGGCAGATCGCCTAGATGTAAGTATGCCGATCACTGAAACAATCTACGATGTACTTTACAATGATAAAGACGTTCGAGAAGCGTGTCGTGAACTGATGATGCGTGAAGGAACATTTGAAAATGAATTTTAATAGAAAGAGTGGGGTAGTAGATATGCGAGTGAAAAAAGCAGTTATTCCAGCAGCTGGTCTGGGTACAAGATTCTTACCAGCAACAAAAGCGATGGCAAAAGAAATGTTACCAATTGTTGATAAACCAACGATTCAATTTATTGTTGAAGAAGCATTGAATTCTGGAATCGAAGATATCTTGATCGTGACTGGAAAAGCAAAACGTCCAATCGAGGATCATTTTGATTCAAATGTCGAACTAGAAATGAATTTGAAAGAAAAAGGTAAAACAGATCTTTTAAAATTGGTTGAAGAGACAACCAATGTCAATCTGCATTTCATTCGTCAATCACATCCTAAAGGGTTAGGCGATGCGGTACTGCAAGCTCGCGCGTTTGTAGGAAACGAACCTTTTGTCGTCATGCTGGGTGATGATTTGATGGAAGACCGCGTGCCATTGACGAAACAATTGATGAATGACTTTGAAAAAACACATGCATCAACCATTGCTGTGATGCGTGTTCCAGAAGAAGATACATCCAAATATGGCATCATAAATCCAGGCGAAGAAGTATCGAAAGGCTTATTCAATGTTAAAAACTTCGTTGAAAAGCCACGAGCAGAGGAAGCACCAAGTAATTTAGCAATCATTGGTCGCTACTTATTGACCCCTGAGATTTTCGAAGTCTTAGAAAAACAAAAACCAGGTGCAGGTGGAGAAGTCCAATTAACGGATGCCATCGATGCATTGAATCGCACACAGCGAGTTTTTGCCCATGAGTTCAACGGCAAACGTTATGATGTCGGCGATAAATTTGGATTTATGACAACCAGCATCGAATATGGTTTAACGCATCCTGAAATCAAAGTAAAATTAAAAGATTATATCATTGCACTGGGTAAAGAATTAAGTAACGAAGCTAAACCAAAAAAATAAACCGAAAGCACAGAATTAAATTCTGTGCTTTTTTATATTGTTAGTTATTTAAAAAGACAGGTGAATGCAAAAATTGTCTGATTGTTATACTGATAAAAACTAGAAATTATTGTTTTATTTGTTATTTAATATTTTAAAGAAGGATAATAGAATAGGAGGAACGATGAAAACATATCGATTGAATAAAGAAACAGTGATTGAATGTGCAATGGACTTAGTAGCTGAATCCGGTATTGAAGGACTACGATTAAATAAGATCGCTGATCGTTTACAAGTGAAATCACCATCTTTGTATACACATACGGGAAGTGTGACAGAACTTCGAAGTACAGTCGTCTGCCAGGCAATGAATCAATTTCGGGAACAATTAGTAGATTCTTTGATGGGTCGCTCGCAACTTCATGCGTTTATTGAGCTAGGAAAAACGTGGGCTAACTATGCTAAAAGTCATCGAGCTTTTTATACAGTATTTTATCAATCAGACTATCAATTGTTATATCAAGAAACAATTTCCGAATTTTTAACATCGGCATTCAAACGGATATTTTTTGATTTTGAACTTGATGAAAAAGGGATCAAACAAGTTGAGCGAGTAGTGACAAATTATTTCCGTGGACACACTGAAAATTTTGATGATTATTGTTTAGCCGAAATAGACTTAATCAGTGATTTAGAGATTATCTACACAGGTTTGACTAAAAATTTGAAAGGAGTATCTCAGGTGGTATAACTGAGATACTTTTTTCTCTTTTGGTTTTAGCTCTTTCTCTTTCATTAAATTACGTGTGAATGGTATAATTTAAGATAACAGAAGAAGAGAGAAGGCGATTGAATGAGTTTAGGGGGCATTGCAGCAATTATTGCAGCACTCGCTTTTGTAGTTTTAGTTATTTTTTTAGTCCGTGTGTTGCTCCAAGTATCAAAAACAGTGGAAAAAGCTGAAATAACAGTGACCGAAGCAAATACGACAATCGATGTTCTAACAAAAGACGTTGATTTACTGATGCAGCAAGTAGAAGGCTTATTAGTTAAAGGCAATCATTTATTAAATGATATAAATGGAAAGGTCGAAACGATCGATCCATTATTTACAGCAGTTGCTGACTTGAGCGAAAGTGTTTCTGCATTGAATAATTCAAGTCGAAACTTAGCAGTGAAAGTTGGCGGTGTTGGAAAAAATGCAGCCAAGGTCAGTGCAGCGGGTAAAGTCGGAACAACAACCATGAAGTTTTTCAAACATCGTAAAGCTACAACAAAAACGGAGGGATAAGTATGGCGAAACGTGGAGGATTTTTAGCAGGTGCACTCATTGGAGGCGCAGCTGCAGCAGCAATAGCAGTTTTACTAACGCCCAAATCTGGTAAACAGATGCGTGAAGATTTAGCGAAAAAAACAGATGACTTTTTAGATATGGCTTCGGATTATACCGATGATTTTGTGAATAAGACAAGTGAAATGAGTTCGATCGTAAAAGACCGCGCATCAGATCTAAGTGATCAAGCGAGCGGGTTAGCTGCTAACGTTAAAGGAACGGTCGACGATTCAATGGATGAAATGGATGATATCACTTCAGACACGCTAGCAGATTTGAAACGTCAAAGTTCAGATTTGTCTGATCGTTTCCGTAAAGCATCAAAAGAGGTGCAAGACGTAGTTGAAGATACTTCAGATGATATTGTGATCGATGTAAAAAATACAAAAGAAGAAGCAAAAGATACAGTTTCGAAAGCGTCAGAAGAAGTTGATGAGAAAGCAAAAGATTTAAAAAAAGAAACGCCTGATTTATCTGAAATCAAAGAAGAATTAAAGGACGAAGTTGAAAAAAATAATCCTGAATAATCAAAAGTAAAAAGCCGCTATTCTTTAAGAATAGCGACTTTTTTTATAAAATTTGTAATTCTTTCGTTGTTTTAGTAAATGGAATACAGCCATCTTTCGTTACATAGATACAATCTTCAATTCGAACACCAACATCGTTAGGAAGATAGATTCCTGGTTCAATCGAGAAGCACATACCTTCTTTCACTACAAGATCATTTCCGCCAACAATTTGCGGGAATTCATGGATCGTTGTACCAATCCCATGTCCTAGACGGTGATTAAAGTATTCGCCATAGCCATGACCAGCAATGACATCACGAGCAATTTTGTCTAATTCGCCGCAAGTGATCCCAGGTTTTACTGCTGCTTGAGCTTTTAGTTGAGCTTCTAAAACAATGTTGTAGATGTCTTTTTGATGATCTGTTGGTTTGCCGCAAGCAATTGTACGAGTAGCATCGCTGCAATAGCCATCAACGATCGTTCCCAGATCGAATAAAACCAATTCGTTTTCTTTACACGTATTTTTACCAGGTGTTCCATGAGGACTGGCGGCATTTGGGCCAGCCAATACTTCAGTTGGAAACGACATTTCTTTGATGCCTTTCTTTTTCAATTCGTATTCGATCTCTGCCACGATTTCTTCTTCTGTAACGCCGGGACGAACATGTCTAAACCCAATTTCAAAAGCTAAGTCGGCTGTTGATCCGGCGGTAATCAAACGTTGGCATTCTGCTTCGGTTTTATATAATTGCAGTTCTTGGATCAATGGAGTTAGATCGGCTGAAAAATCAGTATTAGTAAAGGCATCACTTAAGCGAGCATAGCGGTCTAAAACCAGTTGATTTTTTTCTAGTGCCATTTTTTTTGGTGCACCATAACGTTGTTTGATTTCATCGACGATCAATGAAAAGGGATCTTGACTATCTAGGTAACCAACGACATCGTATTCGAAGCTACTCGCTTTGGCATCTTCAACTTCTAATCCAGGGGCAAATAAGAAAGGATCTTTTTCTAATGGAATAAATAAAGCTAACACACGCTCCATTGGATTGCTTTCAAAGCCAGAGAAGTAACCGATATGGCTAGCATCCGAGATATATGCTAAATCAACTCCGTTCGTTTGCATCCAATTTCGTAATTCGTTAAGTTTTTCTTGGTTCATCATACTTCCTTCTTCCTTTTAGTATCATAATCATTGTAACACTAATAAAAAATAATGGAAAATGCCGCATGTAAAACGTTTACATTATTTTAGAGAAAAATGTGTAAAACGGTTGCAATCACTGAAACAACGTGCTATTATCTTTTAGAAATGTAAATGACATTTTCTGAAAACATTATTAAAAGGAGTATATCCATGGAAAAGCAAACAATTACGATATATGATGTTGCTCGTGAAGCAAATGTTTCAATGGCAACCGTTTCTCGTGTGGTTAACGGCAACCCAAATGTAAAACCAACAACTCGCAAAAAGGTCTTAGAAGTCATCGAACGTTTAGACTATCGTCCCAATGCTGTTGCACGTGGTTTAGCAAGTAAGAAAACAACGACTGTCGGCGTCATCATTCCTGATGTCAGCAATATGTTTTTTGCATCATTAGCTCGCGGAATCGATGATATCGCCACAATGTACAAATACAATATTATTTTGGCTAACTCTGACGGGGAAGCACAAAAAGAAGTAAACGTTTTGAACAATTTATTAGCAAAACAAGTTGATGGTGTGATCTTCATGGGACATCGTATCACAGACGAAATCCGTGCAGAATTTTCACGTTCAAAAACACCGATTGTTTTAGCTGGTTCAATTGATCCTGACGAACAAGTAGGCAGTGTAAACATTAATTATGCAGCAGCTACCAAAGAATCCATTGATTTATTAGCAAAACATGGCAATGAAAAAATTGCGTTCATTAGCGGAGCATTGATCGATCCAATCAATGGACAAGCACGTTTAGGTGGATACAAACAAGCATTAGCTGAAAATAATTTAGAGTACAATGAAGGCTTGATTTTTGAAGCGCTTTATAACTTTAAAGAAGGTTTAGCTTTGACAGACCGTGTCTTAAACAGCGGAGCTACTGCTGCTTACGTAACAGATGATGAATTAGCTATTGGTTTATTAGATGGTTTGCTTGATAAAGGAATCAAAGTTCCTGAAGATTTCGAAATCATCACAAGCAATGATTCATTATTAACTGAAGTGGCTCGTCCTCGCGTAAGTACGGTAACACAACCTTTATATGATATCGGTGCAGTATCAATGCGTTTGTTAACAAAAATGATGAACAAGGAAGATGTAGAACAAAAAACGATTGAATTACCACATGGTATCATCGAAAAAGGATCTACTAAAAATTAATCAGTAAAAGACGCGAAAGTTTTCTTTCACGTCTTTTTTTGTAATTTGTGCATTTTACATCATAGAAGGATGGCGGCGAGCAAAATCGAAAAAGCGGAATTTATCAACTTGATGACGGCTTTCCGTATATTGGAATTGGCGGGCATCATTGGTAAAGACACGACTTTTTACCGATACAATATTAATGTCATGTTGATTTAAATCAAGAAGTTCACGATCTTCAGCTGTTAAAGCATCGATGATGATCTCTTTTTCAGCAAAAGCAATCGTCAATCCCAATTGGTTTTCAAAGTAACGATAAATAGAATCTTTCGCAATTTCGGTATCTAACTCTGGGACGACTGAAGTCAATAACAGATCTTTATCCAATATGACTTTTTTTTGATCGATGGCTCGTGTACGAATCAAGCGCCAACAACTTACACCTGCTTCAAAGCCAGTGAGGTTGGAGAGTCGGTCATCGATAATGATTTTTTTTAAGCTGACCACATCTGTACTGCTCTCATAACCATAGGAATTTTGTAATTCTTTATAGCTGGTTAGACCTGAAACAGGAAATCGTAATTGCTCCCGCCTTAATACTAATGATCCCTTGCCTTGGATTTTTTGAATATAACCATTAGCCATTAAAAGTGATAGTGCTTTACGAATAGTATCTCTTGAAACATTGTAAGTTTGCCGTAATTTATTTTCACTAGGTAAAAAAGTATCTGGCTCATAGATCCCTTTTAAGATCCCGCGTTCAATCGTTTGATAAATCACTTCATAATTCTTCATTGATTCAATCCTCCAAACTTATCCGTATAAGTAGTTCAATTATACAAAGAAAAAATCAGCAAGTAAAATATAGAATTGATTTATCTGAAAAAATAAATGAGAAAACTTTTATTTTAAGCATAACTTGTTGGGTAATATACCAACCTGTTTGTTATAACAAGACTACCTTTTAGTTTATAAAGTTCGTTATTCTTCATCAAGACTAAAAAAAAATGATAAAAATAGAAAACGTTTAAATGTAAGCGGTTTACAAAGGTTCGGAAAAACTTTATAGTAAACATATTAATTGAACTTATCCATACAAGTTAATTTATTCGGAGGGAAAAAAGATGGGAAAATATGAAAAGGATTCAAAAGATCTGCTAGCAGCCATCGGTGGCAAAGAAAATATTTCAGCCGTTACACATTGTGCTACGCGGATGCGGTTTGTTTTGAATGATCCAAAAAAAGCAGACGAAAAACAAATTGAAGATATCCCAAGTGTAAAAGGTATGTTTACCAACGCAGGTCAGTTCCAAGTAATTATTGGGAACGATGTTGCTACTTTTTATAATGAATTTGCGGATATTTCTGGTGTAAAAGGCGTTTCTAAAGAAGCGGCGAAGTCAGCTGCAAAACAAAATCAAAATCCGGTCCAACGGGCAATTACTGTATTAGCAGAAATTTTTACGCCATTGTTACCAGCAATCATCGTCGGCGGTTTGATTTTAGGTTTCCGTAATATTTTAGAAGCTGTACCAATGGGTTGGTTAGATGGTCAAACGATTGTTCAAGCATCACAATTTTGGGACGGAGTGAATAGTTTCTTATGGTTACCAGGTGAAGCGATCTTTCACTTCTTACCAGTAGGGATCACTTGGAGCATCGCTCGTAAGATGGGAGCAACTGAGATTCTCGGAATTGTTCTCGGAATTACTTTAGTTTCTCCACAATTGTTGAATGCGTATGCAGTAAATGGTACGACAGCAGCAGAAATCGCAAAAGATTGGACTTGGAATTTTGGTTTTTTCACCATTGACAAAATTGGTTATCAAGCTCAAGTCATTCCAGCAATGTTGGCAGGTTTCTTATTAGTTTACTTGGAACGCTTTTTCCGTAAACGTATTCCTGAAGCTGTATCAATGATTTTTGTTCCATTCTTCTCATTAATTCCGACGATCTTAGCCGCACATCTTATTTTAGGACCAATCGGTTGGAAAATCGGGACAGCTATTTCGGCAGTCGTAAATGCAGGTTTGACTTCAAGCTTTAGCTGGTTATTCGGCGGTATTTTTGGAGCTCTGTATTCACCATTAGTAATTACAGGTTTGCACCATACAACTTTAGCAATTGATTCACAGTTAATCGCTGATTTTGGTTCAACCAATTTATGGCCGATGATTTGTTTATCAAATATTGCCCAAGGTGCCGCAGTTCTTGCAATCGTCTTTGCTCACCGTGGAAATAAAAAAGAAGAACAAGTTTCGATTCCATCGGTTATTTCAGCATGGTTAGGTGTAACTGAGCCGGCGATGTTCGGGATCAATTTGAAATATACTTATCCATTTATTGCCGCAATGATCGGTAGTGGGATTGCAGGTCTATTCGTTACTTTATTCAAAGTTCGTGCGTTATCAATCGGTGTTGGGGGCCTACCTGGAATCTTAGCAATTCGTCCACAAGACTATTTGATTTTTGGAATCGGTATGTTGATCGCGATCGTTGTTCCATTCATCTTGACATTAGCCTTCCGCAAAGTCGGCTTATTCAATAAAATCGATCGTATTGAAGAAGACAATGTTCCGTCATTAGATAATGAAACAACTAAAAAAACAGGGGCTATTGTAGAATTATTTGCACCGATCACAGGATTAATTCAGCCGTTAAGCAAAGCAAAAGATCCAGTTTTTGCAGAAGGCATGATGGGTCAAGGAGCAATCATCGAGCCTAGCGAAGGAAAATTAGTTGCACCGTTTGATGGTCATATCAGTTTGCTTTTCCCGACCAAACATGCGATTGGACTGGTTAGTAATGAAGGAACAGAAGTATTGATACATATTGGAATCGATACTGTAAAATTAGATGGGCAATATTTCACGAGCCATATTAAGCAAGGTGATACAGTGAAAAAGGGTCAATTGTTAATGGAGTTTGATATCGACGCGATTAAAGCTGCCGGGTATGATGTTCAAACACCGATCATCGTGACAAATTCTACGGATTATCAAGTGGACTCATTGATTGAAGAAGCACCGGTCACAAATGCAGAAAAAATCTTAGTAGCTACTGAGTTATAGAGAGAAGTTGGAGGACACAATGAGTTTTAAAGAGCAAGTAATCTATCAGATCTATCCAAAATCATTCATGGACACTAATCGAGATGGGATGGGGGATCTTCAAGGGATCACACAAAAAATTCCATATTTAGAAAAATTAGGAATCGATATGATTTGGTTAAGTCCAATCTATAAAAGTCCGCAAAAAGACAACGGGTATGATGTTGCAGACTACACAGCAATCAATCCAATGTTTGGTACGATGGAGGATTTCGATACGTTGATTAAAACCGCTAAAGCTCATGGGATCGAGATCATGTTGGACATGGTTTTCAATCATGTCTCAATCGAACACGAATGGTTCCAAAAAGCTTTAGCGGGCGATAAAAAATATCAAGATTACTTTATCTTAAGAGATGAACCTACGGATTGGGTCTCAAAATTTGGCGGGAATGCCTGGGCACCGTTTGGAGACACAGGGAAATATTATTTGCATCTTTATGATGTGACTCAAGCCGATTTGGATTGGCGAAATCCAGAAGTACGGGAAGAGCTGTTTGATGTATTACACTTTTGGATGGACAAGGGAATCAAAGGTTTCCGATTTGATGTGATCAATGTAATCGGAAAAGATGAAGTCTTGAAAGATTGTCCACAAGACGATGGAAAACCAGCCTATACAGATCGCCCGATCAATCATGAATATATCCAGATGATGAATCGTGCGACTTTTGGCAAAGATCCCGAGATCGTTACGGTGGGGGAGATGAGTTCTACTACGATTGAAAATTGTGTGTTATACACAAATGCAGAGCGTGAAGAATTAACGATGACATTCAATTTCCATCATTTAAAAGTGGATTATGAAGATGGGAAAAAATGGACGCAAGCGCCATTTGATTTTGAAAAATTAAAAGAGCTTTTCCATACGTGGGGAACACAAATGAGTGAGGAGCAAGGCTGGAATGCTTTGTTCTGGAACAATCATGATCAACCACGTGCGATTAATCGTTTTATTGAGGGTAAAGAACATCGAGTTGTAGGGGCTAAAATGCTAGCCAGCATGATCCATCTTAATCGAGGAACTCCCTATATTTACATGGGGGAAGAGATTGGTATGATCGATCCAGATTTTGATTCGATGGATCAATACATCGATATCGAAAGCTTAAACGCGTATCAAGAACTTTTGAATGCAGGGAAAAAACCACAAGAAGCGTTTGAAATTGTTAAAAGCAAATCGCGTGATAACTCTAGGATTCCGGTTCAATGGACAGCTGAGCAATATGGTGGTTTTTCTGAAGTAGAGCCGTGGATCAGTGTAGGGAAATCAGTTCCTGAAATCAATGTCGAAAAAGAACTCAATGAAGGATCGATCTTTAGCTACTATCAAAAGTTGATTCAACTAAGAAAAGACTATCCTGTGATTGCTAAAGGAAGTTATGAAGCATTTGCTTCAACAGATCAACAAGTTTATGGCTATATCCGACGTCTTGAAGATCGTCGTTTACTGGTCCTAAATAATTTCTTCCCAACAGAAACCACGATTGAAATACCAAAAGAATTTTTAGCTGGAAAAATTTTGATCAGTAATTATGATGAACAAAAAATAGCAGAGCAGATCGTATTAAAACCTTATCAATCACTAGCGATTTATTGCTAGAAAAAAGCTGAGACTAAAGTAGAAATACTTTTGTCCCAGCTTTTTTTTTTATTGCTGAAGCGAAATGAGTAATGGTTTTATTTCAAAAGCCAACCGCCATCGATCGGTAAAACAATTCCTTGCATGTACCGGGCTTCATCACTTGCTAAAAATAAAGTGGCTTGAGCGACTTCATTTGGTGTAGCCCAGCGTTTGACAGGAGTCTCATTTGCGACCCATTTTGCCATTGCTCCATCACCAGAAAAATCAGCTTGGTTCATTGGTGTATTGATGGATCCGGGCGCCAGAGCATTAACATGCAATCCTTGCTCAGCATAATCCAGCGCTAGTTGTTTTGTAAAACCAATAATGGCATGCTTGCTAGTTGTATAAGCGATCCCGCCGCCGCCTGCAACGAGACCTGCAATCGAAGCCATATTGATCACGGTTCCTTTATTGGCTAACAGTTCGGGTAATAATAATTTTGTGAGTAAAAACATCCCTTTAAGATTGGTGTTCAAAACTCGTTCCCATAAGGCTTCATCTGTTTCAGCCAAGGTGAGATAATCGTCTAAAATACCTGCTGTATTCAATAGGATATCAATCGTGCCGAAGGTTTGATGGCAGTGATCAATGGCTACTTTTAAGTGGGTTTCATTTTTGATATCACCTGTAAAACAGGCAAAGTGTCCTGGAAATTCCGTCGAAAAAGCTGAAGAATCGATCGACTGGATATCAAAGGCAAAAACAAAAGCATTAGCTGTTAGAAATTTTTTTGCTTGAGCTGCGCCAATACCTGAAGAAGCTCCAGTGATGAAAACTATTTTATTGGTAAAGTCTGCCGTAATCATTCAACAATTTTCCAGTCATTTGCTAAAATATCACACACAGTTGGGGCGAAACTTGAAAAACCTTCATCTGCTGTTTTGATCAAAAAATAAGGAGTCACTGGTGAACCATCAAAAACTTCGTCCTCAACCAATGTTACATACAATTCAAAACCGCTCCAACCTGCACGAATAATTTTGGCACCTTGCTTTAGTTTAGGTAATATTTCTTCAAATGACATTTAATTTTCCTCCTCATAGTTTAACGATCTAATTATCTTTCGCAAGGATAGCAAAAAAAAGAATGGATCACAAGAAGATAAAAAAAAAGACCTCTCAATGTTGAGAGGTCTTTTGTAATGATTAATCAGCGTCGTCTTGATCTTCATTGTCAGTTGTTTTGGCTTTAGAACTACTTTTATTTCTAGTATTCCAATAAGTTTTGTAATCAGCGTCTGTACCACCAATCCCAAATTCGTAGGTATTATCTACTGGACCGTCTTTTGCCCATAGAGAAGTTGTCTCACCACTTGGTACTTGATACGTTGTACCATTATGAGTGACTTTTCCAGCTTTCAATCCAGTAAAGTCAGCTACTTTGACTTGTTTCACATCATCGGATAATTCGAATTTCTCGCTTGTTCCAAAGATAGTTGGATTGACTTGATAAATTCTTCCAGCAAGGTAAGCCATATAATTTGCTGTACGTGTACCAGCGCCATCAGCCATTGGTTGGTTATCATCGCGACCAGTCCAAGAACCTAAGGTAATCGTTGGTGTAGAAACGATCAACCAGTTATCGGCATAGTTATCGGTCGTCCCAGTTTTACCGACCCAATCAGCGGTGCTCAATTGATAATTAACACCACTTAAAATAGATTTGAATGGCGTGGTTTTTTGTTCTGTGATTACGCTGCGCATCATATCATTCATGATTGATGCAGTAGCTTTTGAATAAACTTGGACAGGATTATCTTTATGTTTATAGATTTCTTTACCTGTGCTGTCAGTGATCGAATCGATCAAATAACCTTGTTCATAAGTTCCACCATTTGCTAGAGTTTGGAAGCCGTTGACTTCGGTCATTGTTGAAACATTTGTCGTTCCTAATGGTGCAGATTCAACGCCCCAAGTATCAGATGAAGGGTAGTTCATTTTCTTCAAATAATTTTCGTAAGCATATTGATCAGAACCTTTTTTAGAAAGCATATCTTGATAAACATGGTACGCCGTGATATTTGTTGATTCGGTTAACGCTTCACGTGCTGTTTGGAAAGTTTTAGAACCTTTATTTTCAGCATTTTCTAAAGCTTTACCAGCATGTTCACCGTGCTGATACTTCATCGGGAAATCGGCGATGCGGGATTCGCTACCTAATAACCCTTGATCAATCGCAGGACCATAAACTAAAACAGGTTTGATTGAAGAACCAGCTTGACGAGACGTATCAAAGGCGTGGTTATTTTGGTTGGTCGTATAATCACGACTACCAACGAAACCATAAATTCGTCCGGTGCTGTTATCCATTAAGACGGAACCTGTCTCGACCGTTTCGCCAGAACCATCATCTAGATATTGACCATACTCAGCAACTCCAAGTTGCATAGCATCGTAAATATTTTTGTCGATCGTTGATTTCACAGTCAACCCTTGATTTTGCATTTTTACTTTTGCTTGTTCGACGTAACGTGTACTTACACCATCTTTTTTATACTCAGCATCGCTGATACCATCATCTTTAGCTTGTTGTTTCGCGATGATATTGATTGCTTCATTATAAACGGTATAGTAAAGGAAGCCGTGTTGTTGAACTTCAACATCTTGACGTCCTTGGAAATCTTTTGCTAAATCATATTTCTTAGCGTCTTCATATTCTTTTTTTGTGATTACTTGTTCGCGATACATATTGAAAAGCACATCATCTTTACGGGCCATCCCATACGAATAATCTTGTTTCAAATCTCCAGTATTTGTATAAGGACTGTAGACGATCGGACTTTGTGGCAACCCTGCGATGAAAGCTGATTGTGCTAAATTCAAATCTTTAGCATGAACACCAAAGATTCCGACAGCGGCTTCTTCAACACCAGCAATATTTTGACCTTTATTGTTTCGGCCAAAAGGAGAGATGTTCAAATACGCAGTTAAGATTTCATCTTTGCTGAGATATTTTTCTAAATCTAAGGCGAGGACGATTTCATTGGCTTTTCGTTTGAACGATGTTTCATTGGTCAATACTTGTTGTTTGATCAGCTGTTGCGTCAGAGTTGAACCACCAGAACCTGCGCCAAAACCAACGATTTCAGCTAACAAGGCACGCACAACTGCTTTTGGTACGACACCGTGATGTTTATAAAAATTTTCATCCTCTGTTGCAACTAATGCTTTTTTGACCCAAGGTGAAATCTCATTCGAATCTACTTTTTCTCTGATTGGGTCAGATTGGATCGTTGCTAATTCCTGACTGTCAGCATAAAGCAATTTAGAGGATTCTGTTACATCACCAACTTTTTGCTGAATCTCGGTCTTAGTTAAAACACTTGTTCCTTCTACTAAATGAGCAAAGTAACCTGCACCAATACCTAAGGCTAACATACCACCCAAGAAAAGCACGACGATAAAACCGATCAACATTGTCTGAATCACTCGTAAGGAAACGTTTAAAGCGAAAGGACCACCGAGACCTGCTCTTGATTTGTTCTTGTTACGCTTTTTTCCTTGTTTCTTTATTTTCTTTTTGTGAGCCAAAAAGTCCACCTCATTAAATTCTATTCATTTTAATTATCTGTTGAATTATAGCAAATATTTACTTCTATTAACAAGGTCGTGACGTCTTTGTAATCAAAACTTCAAATAAATGTTAACTAAAATAAAAAGAAGTGCGTAAAAGAGCGTAAATATTTTTAGAACAATCATAAATTCTTCTAGGAGAACTTATAATATTTCCAGCGAATAGCTTTTATTTCATCGTTTTTTCGGTTAATATGAGAAAGTATGAATCATCGCAGAAAACTTATGCGTAATGAGCATAGACTAGTTTTAAAAGCTAGACTTACAATTATTTAGGAGGATAAAAAATGAGTTCAGACTTTTTCCAAGAACTAAAAGACCGTGGTTTGATTTTTCAAGTAACAGACGAAGCAGCCCTAGAAAAACAATTAAATGAAGAGTCTGTAAAACTATATATTGGCTTTGACCCAACAGCGGACAGCTTGCATATTGGTCATTTATTACCAATTTTGACTTTACGTCGTTTCCAACAAAACGGACATGTACCAATTGCTTTAGTTGGTGGCGGTACTGGAATGATCGGTGATCCATCATTCAAAGATGCCGAGCGTCAATTAAATACATTGGACACGGTCCAAAACTGGTCACAAAGCATCAAGAACCAACTTTCAGGTATTATTGATTTTGAGAACAAAGAAAATCCAGCCATCGTTGCAAACAACTATGAATGGCTAGGCGAATTGAAAATGATCGATTTCTTACGTGATGTCGGTAAAAACTTTACGATCAACTATATGATGAGTAAAGAAAGTGTCAAACGTCGAATCGAATCAGGTATTTCTTACACGGAATTTGCTTACCAATTATTACAAGCATATGATTTTTATGAATTGAATCGTCGCTATGGCTGTCTTTTACAATTAGGCGGAAGCGATCAATGGGGAAATATCACTTCAGGAATCGAATTGATCCGTCGCGAAGAAGGCAAACAAGCCTTTGGATTGACGATGCCGTTGATCACAAAAGCGGATGGTACTAAATTTGGTAAGACCGAAGGAAATGCTGTCTGGTTAGATCCTGAAAAAACATCTCCTTATGAATTTTATCAATTCTGGATCAATACTGATGATCGTGATGCTATCAAATTCTTGAAATACTTTACTTTCTTGAGTTTAGAAGAAATCCAAGCTATTGAAGCAGAATTTGCAGCAGCTCCTGAACAACGCGCGGCTCAAAAAGCGTTGGCTAAAGAAGTTACAACGCTTGTACATGGTGCTGAAGCTTATGATCAAGCGGTAAATATTTCTGCGGCATTATTCAGTGGAGAAGTAAAAAAATTGAATGCTGAAGAAATCAAACAAGGCTTCAAAAATGTGCCGAACTATCAAGTTGGTGCTGAAGATGATTTGAATCTTGTTGAAATCTTACTAACAGCTGGAATTGAAAAATCAAAACGTCAAGCACGAGAAGATATCACGAATGGAGCAATCTATATCAATGGTGATCGAATCCAAGATGTTGCGTATACATTAAGTGATCAAGATAAACTAGCTGATGAATATATCGTTGTTCGTCGCGGTAAGAAAAAATATTTTGTTTTACAATTCTAGTAAGAAAGGCTAAATCGAATGATTTAGCCTTTTCTATGTTATGAGAAGAAAGCGATTTAAAGATGGGAGGAGAAGTATGGGAGCAGTTTTATTAAATTCGTTAGGGTTATTTGTTATTATACTGATAGGTTATCTCACGAAACGGATGAACGTTTTGACTAAAGCAGACGGCTCAATGATCTCCAAAATCGTAGTGAATGTGACTTTACCAGCTGCGATCATCGTAAATTTACAAGCCTTGATTGTTAAGAATCAACTGCTTTTATTGATTGTCGCGGGAATAGGATTGAATTTATTTATGATCCTCTTAGGATCTTTTTTATCCAAAAAGCAAGATCAAGTGGAGCGAGAATTTGTGATGTATAGCGTGTCAGGCTATAATATCGGAAATTTTGGGATACCTTTTGTTCAAAGTTTCATGCCGCTAGCCATTCCCATCTTATCGTTTTTAGATATTGGAAATAGTATTATGTTGGCGGGCGGATCGAATGTCGTCGCTGAAGGAATCAGCGGCAACCAGGCGGGCGAGCCTAGCCCCAAAAAAGTGTTTGATCGCTTGATCAGATCAGTGCCGTTTCTTTGCTATTTGATCATGTTGAGTTTGCGAATGTTTCATGTTGAATTGCCTGCGGCTGTTTTTTTACTTACGCAGCCGATTGCTAATGCCAATACCTTTTTATCCATGTTTATGATTGGTTTATTTTTAGAACTGCGTTTACCAAGAAAAGACTTGTCATTAGTGCTACGAATTTTAGGCATCAAATATGGTGCCGGGATTATCATGGCTATTTTATTCATGGTATTGCCACTTCCGGCAATGATCAAAGCTGTTTTATGTTTGGTTTCAGTTGGACCGATTCCAACTTTTGGAGTGATCAATAGCGTTGCTGCTGGCATGCGGGAGGAAGTTGTAGGTTTTACTTCTTCGTTGAGCTTTTTGATCAGTTTGCCGTTGATGACAGTCTTATTATTATTTTTATAAAATTTATTAGGAGGTCTATATGTTAATTGGTTCTCATGTAAGTATGAAAGGAAAAGAAATGTTGTTAGGAGCTGCGCAAGAAGCAGCGAGTTATCATGCATCAACATTTATGATTTATAGCGGTGCCCCACAAAATACGCGACGTAAAAAGGTCGAAGAAATGAATATCCCGGCTGGTGAACAGTTCATGGCTGAACAGGGACTTTCAAATATTGTGATGCATGCACCTTATATCATTAATCTAGGAAATACAAAGAAACCAGAAATGTTTCCTTTCGCAGTCCAATTTTTACGAGATGAGATCATGCGTGCTGAAGCATTAGGTGCGATGCAGATCACGTTGCATCCAGGTGCGCATGTCGGAGCTGGAGAAAAAGCTGGGTTGGATCAAATCATCAAAGGTTTGAATGAAGTTTTGACTACAGATCAACGGGCGCAGATTGCTTTAGAAACAATGGCCGGTAAAGGAACTGAGCTAGGGAAAACCTTTGAAGAATTAGCCTACATCATTGATGGCGTAACTTTGAATGACAAACTTTCAGTAACGTTTGACACTTGCCATACTAACGATGCCGGCTATAATGTAAAAGATGATTTTGATGGTGTCTTAGCTGAGTTTGATCGAGTGATTGGTTTAGAACGTTTAAAAGTCGTTCATTTGAATGATTCAAAAAATCCAATGGGTTCACACAAAGATCGGCATGCCAATATCGGTTTTGGCACAATCGGCTTTGAAGCATTAAGCGCGATCGCTCATCACGAAAAATTAATCGAACTGCCTAAAATTCTAGAAACGCCTTATGTTGGTAAAGATAAGAAAAATCAAAAACCTCCATATGGTTTTGAAATTGCGATGCTGAAAGAAAAAAGATTTGATCCAGAATTGCTATCAAAAATTGAAGCACAATAAAAAAACAGCACAACTTCCGAAAGGATGTGTGCTGTTTTTTATTATTCACGGATTTGACCAGTTCCATAAATAATGTATTTACTGGAAGTCAGCTGTTCCAATCCCATTGGTCCACGCGCATGTAATTTTTGAGTCGAAATCCCGATTTCTGCCCCAAAACCAAATTTAAAGCCATCGGTAAAACGGGTAGAGGCATTGATGTAAACCGCGGCTGCATCAACTTCATTCAAAAATTTTTGTCCATTGGAATAGCTATCTGTAATGATCGATTCAGAATGTTTAGAGTTGTAATGGTTGATATGTTGGATCGCTTCATCGATCGAATTGACGACTTTGACCGCTAAGATATAATCTAAAAATTCAGTCGACCAATCTGCTTCAACCGCTGAGATGCCATTGGTCAGAATAGCCAATGCTTTTGGATCACCTCGGAGTTCTACTTTAGAAACGAGTGCCTGTTCTAAATGGGGCAAAAAAGTTGGGGCGACCGCTTCATGAACTAAGACTGTTTCGATGGCATTACAAACAGAGGGACGTTGTGTTTTAGCGTTGACGACAATATTGATGGCCATAGTTATGTCAGCTTCAGCATCAACATAGATATGATTATTGCCAGTGCCAGTCTCGATGACAGGAACTGTCGCGGTATTTTTTACGCGTTGAATCAGACCCGCACCGCCGCGAGGAATCAAAACATCTAAATAATCGGATGCCCGCATCATTTCGTTAGCAACTTCATGAGTAGTGTCATTAACGAATTGAATCATCGCTGGATCGAGCTTGAATTTACTCAAAGTTTCTTGCATCACATGCACCAATGCTTGATTTGAATGAAACGCTTCTTTACCACCGCGTAAAATGACCGCATTCCCAGCTTTAAAACAGAGACTAGCAGCATCAGTTGTGACATTTGGCCGTGATTCAAAAATAATTCCGATCACTCCCAATGGTACCCTTTGTTGACCAATCATTAATTGGTCGTCCGTTCGCCACATTTTTTCAACCACACCGATTGGATCAGGCAGGGCTGCTACTTGTCGAACGCCTTCAGCCATTTCAGCGATTCGCTCAGCAGATAAGCGCAGTCGATCAATCATCGTATCGGCAATCCCATAATTTTTTGCTTTTTTGACATCAATTCGGTTTGCAGATAAAATCGAAGCAGTTTGCTGCTCTAATTCTGCTGCTAAAGCTAATAGATACTGATTTTTTCGCTTTGTTTCTAATTGGGAAAGTTGTTGAGCCGCACGCTTCGCTTTTTTACCTAATATTTGCATTAAATTATCCATGATGATCCTCCTTAAACAAGGTTCCAACTTCAGCGCCAGCTAAAATATCAAATATGATTTTTGGAGGTTTGCTACTAGCAAGCACCATCGCACTTTTTGCATCTAAAATTCTTTGGGCGGCTTTTAGTTTACTAGCCATTCCGCCTGTCCCAAAGCGACTGCCCTTGCCGCCAGCTTGCGTCATCAGTGTTTGATCGATCGCAGTAATTGTAGAGTAAAGCACCGCATTTTTATTTTTTTGGGGATTTTCAGAATAAAAGCCGTCGATATCAGTTAACATGATCAAAAGATCTGCCTCTAAAAGCTGCGTTACGATGGCGGATAACTCATCATTATCACCAAATTTGGTCGTGTGATCCATCTCATCCACCGCGACAGTATCGTTTTCATTAACAATAGGGAGCACCCCCATTGTTAAGAGTTGTTCCAATGTGTTGATTACATTTTTGCGACTCTCTGGAAATTCTACGATGTCACGAGTCAATAAAATTTGAGCAGTTTGTTGATTATATATTGAAAAACGCTGATTATAGATATTCATTAATTCAGATTGTCCAACGGCAGCCACAGCTTGCTGTGCTGGGATTTGGTTAGGACGCTCAGTGATTCTTAGTTTGTCCATTCCAACACCGATTGCGCCAGAAGAGACTAAAATAATTTCTTTGCCTTGATTGGATAAGTCTGTCAATACAAAGGCGAGTTGATCGATACCAGAAAAATTTATTTTGCCATTTGGGTGAATCAAGGAACTAGTCCCGATTTTCACCACGATCCGATTAGCGGATCTCAAAAAATCTCTCATTTCTTACACCTCTCCACTTAGCCACCAGTGAGGAAGATATTGGTTAGCATTTTAGCATATTCTAATCCTTATTTCATCAATCATTTAAAATAAATTGAAGTAATTTTATTATTATGCTTATTTATTGAATGAATGCAGAAAGATATAAGGAATAATTGAATGGAAAATAAGCAAAAGTTAAAACATTAAACTAGTCTTGAAGTTTCTCAAAAGCACTTTTCTTTTATGTTATCTTTTAGTAAAATGAATGAGAATGTGTCAGGAAAGGAGCGGTGAAAATGGTATCAACTGGAATCGTAGTATTAATCGCAGTTATCGCTGTATTATTAGGTGCTGTTGGTGGTTTCTTCTTAGCACGTAAATATATGCAAGACTATTTCAAAAAGAATCCTCCAATCAACGAGGATATGTTACGTCAAATGATGATGTCTATGGGTCAAAAACCTTCTGAGAAAAAAGTTCGTCAAATGATGCAACAAATGAAAAACCAGAAATAATTCTCAAGAGGACAATTATCGTCTAGATGATTGCCCTTCTTTTTTATCGCAGAGAGCAAGATAAAAAAACTATTTTTCATTAAAACAAATTGTTTTTCTATTAAATAAGCAGAAAAACAATAACTGACAATTAGTAAGCAGATTTGTCGACAGAACAAATTCTTGGTTGTAAAGTAAAGCGGAACGGAGGAATGACTAAATGTATGATGTAATAATTATCGGCGCAGGTCCTGCAGGAATGACCGCGGCCTTATATGCTTCACGCTCGAATTTAAAAGTCCTTTTAATTGAACGAGGTGCTCCTGGTGGTCAAATGAATAATACCGCAGAAGTAGAAAACTATCCGGGATTCGAATCAATCATGGGTCCAGAACTAGCGATGAAAATGTATGATGGAGTAACCAAATTTGGTACTGAAAATGCATATGGCATCGTTCAAGATATAAAAGATCACGGAGATTATAAAGAAGTGATTACAGAAGATAAAAGCTATCAAGCAAAAACGATCATCATTGCAACCGGCTGTGTGCACCGCAAGCTAGGTGTTCCAGGTGAAGAATCATTTGCGGGTCGCGGTGTTTCCTACTGTGCAGTCTGTGATGGCGCCTTTTTCCGCAACACGCGATTGATCGTTGTTGGCGGAGGCGATTCAGCAGTTGAAGAAGCGATTTATTTAACACGGTTTGCTTCTGAAGTCGTGATCGTTCACCGTCGTGACGAATTACGGGCTCAAAAAATCATTCAAGATCGTGCTTTTGCCAATGAAAAAATTTCATTTATTTGGGACAGTGTAGTTGAAGAGATCGTTGGTAATGAAATGGTCGTGACTGGTGCTCAAATCCGTAATGTAAAAACAGATGAAGTGCATACTGAACCTGCTGACGGTGCGTTTATCTATGTTGGCCTAGAACCATTGACAGAGCCTTTCAAAAACAGCGGCATCACAAACGAAGCTGGCTGGATTGAAACAGATAACGAAATGAAAACTAAAATTCCAGGTGTTTTTGCGATCGGGGACGCGCGTGAAAAAGATTTACGTCAAATCACAACCGCAGTTGGTGAAGGCGGAATCGCTGGACAACAAGTATATAAATACATCGAAGAACAAAATTAATTTTTAGAAGCTAAACCAAAAGCAAAACAGACTTTTGGCTTAGCTTCTATATTTTTTGATCAATCACTTTTTAATTATTGAAAAAACAAAGCAGTTGAGTAAAATAGCGGCAGAATAATTTAAAATATCTAATTTGTAGATGTTTTCTTTGCTGAATATAACAGTAATGGTATAATTTACAGGTAAGAATATTTTGAAAGAGGTGTGTTTCATGTCTTGGGAACAAGTTTATGAACAATGGATTGACTCAGATAAATTAGATGAAAAAATGCGTAAAGAATTACAAGATTTAGACAGCGACCCAGAATTAAAGAAAGATGCGTTTTATAAACAACTTGAATTTGGAACGGCAGGGATGCGTGGAATCTTAGGTCCTGGTGTCAACCGAATGAATATTTTCACTATTCGTCAAGCGACAGAAGGATTGGCTCGTTTCATGGATACACAAGATCCTGAGACAAAACGTCGCGGTGTAGCGATTGCGTATGACTCACGTCATATGTCACCAGAATTTGCAATGGAAGCAGCAAAAACATTAGCAAAACATGATATTCCGTCATTCGTATTCGAAAGTCTACGACCTACTCCTGAACTATCTTTTGCGGTTCGTTATGAAAATGCCTTCACAGGTATTATGATCACGGCTTCGCATAATCCGGCTGAATACAATGGCTATAAAGTTTATGGTGAAGACGGTGGGCAAATGCCTCCAGAAGATGCAGATGCATTGACTAAATTCGTTCGTGAGGTAGAAAACCCTCTAGAAGTAGCAGTACTATCAGACGAAGAAGTGAAACACAGCGGTTTGATCAATATTATTGGTGAAGAAGTCGATCAAGAATATTTGAAAGAAATCAAATCAGTAACGATCAATCAAGCGCTGATCGATGAAATGGGTAAAGAACTTAAGTTAGTTTATACACCATTACATGGAACTGGGAAAATGTTAGGTGAAAAAGCATTAAAACAAGCAGGTTTTGAAAAATTCGTCTTAGTCCCAGAACAAGCAATTGCTGATCCTGATTTTTCAACTGTGAAGTCACCGAATCCAGAAGAACATTCTGCCTTTGAATATGCTATCAAGTTAGGTGAAAAAGAAGATGCTGATCTATTGATCGCGACTGACCCTGATGCTGACCGTTTAGGCGCAGCCGTTCGCTTACCCGATGGACGTTATGAAGTCTTGACTGGAAACCAAATTGGAGCCATCATGATTCGCTATATTTTAGAAGCACATAAGCAAGCGGGAACATTACCAGAAAATGCTGTGGTACTAAAATCAATCGTTTCTAGTGAGTTAGCAACGACGATTGCTGATGCTTATAAAGTAAAAATGGTCAATGTGTTGACTGGATTTAAATTTATTGCTGAAAAAATCCAACAATATGAAGATGATCATTCACAAACTTTCATGTTTGGCTTTGAAGAAAGCTATGGCTATTTGATTAAATCTTTTGTTCGTGATAAAGATGCGATCCAAGCATTAGTGCTATTAGCAGAAGTAGCTGCTTATTATAAGAAACAAGGAAAAACACTTTATGATGGCTTACAAGAAATTTTTGAAGAATACGGCTATTACGCTGAAAAAACAATTTCAGTGACATTGAGTGGTGAAAAAGGTGCCGAAGAAATCAAAACGATCATGGGGAATTTACGCAAAGATGCACCAACATCTTTTGCTGATGTAGCTGTCGTCATGACAGAAGATTTCCAAGCATCCAAAACGATCGATGCCAAAGGAAATGAATCAGCGATCGATATGCCAGCTTCAGATGTATTGAAATATACATTGGCTGACGAAACGTGGTTAGCGATTCGTCCTTCTGGAACCGAACCAAAAATCAAATTTTATATCGGAGTAAAAGGGGATTCACATGAAGCTGCAACTGAAAAAATTGCTGCTTATGAAGCCGCTATTCGCAAACTCACTGAGTAAATGAGGGCTATAAATGAAGGAACACGAGGATTTTCAAGCGGTCAGTCAATTTTTTAAAATTTTGGGTGATCCAACACGATTAAAAATTTTGATGTTTTTAAAAGAAGGGGAACGAAATGTTTCTTCTATCAGTGAAACATTAATGATGGAACAGTCTGCCGTTTCCCATCAGTTAAAACTATTACGCGACAATCGATTAGTGAAGGCTCGTCGAGATGGCAAAGCGATGCTTTACAGTCTTGATGATCAACACGTTCTAGATGTATTAGAACAAACATTTCGTCACGTTTTACATCAATAAAAAAGAGCTTTTCCGATTTTGGAAGTGCAACTACTTTTTGATACAAAATAAAAAGAGCAACTCAATTTAATCTTGCTGACCGGTAATCGACGGGCGAAAGATACCCTAATTTGGATAAAATTCTATTATGATTCCAAAAATAGATGT